>NZ_NHBI01000018.1:0-18722 GCF_002167505.1 Sulfitobacter sp. TMED3
CGCGATCATCACCCGCTGGTTCATCCCGCCCGACATCTGGTGCGGGAAGGCCGACAGGCGCTTTTCGGGATCGGGGATGCCGACCTGTTCAAACAGCTCGATCGCGCGTTTCTGACGCTCGCGGCGGCCCATGCCAAGATGCACCCGCAGGGCCTCGCGGATTTGCCAGCCCACGGTGAAACAGGGGTTGAGCGATGACATCGGCTCCTGAAAGATCATCGCCAGATCATTGCCGACGATCTTGCGACGCGCCTTGGCGTCCATCGTCAGCAGGTTGTGCCCGTCAAAGGTCAGCTCGTCCGCGGTGACGGTGGCGGTCCAGGGCAACAGCCCCATCAGCGCCAGCATCGACACGGACTTACCCGACCCACTTTCCCCCACAATCGCGAGGATCTCGCTTTCGTTCACGTCCTGGTCGACACCGTCCACCGCCCGGAACTTGCCCGAGGCCGTGGCGAAATCAACGCTTAGGTTTCTGATACGCAAAAGTGTCATGGCTCAGCTCCGTTTCAGTTTCGGATCAAGCGCGTCGCGCAGGCCGTCACCCATGAGGTTGATCGCCAGCACGGTCACAAGGATCGCCACGCCGGGGAAGGTCACGACCCACCAGGCGCGCAGGATGAACTCGCGCGCTTCGGCCAGCATCGTGCCCCATTCAGGTGTAGGCGGCTGCGCCCCCATCCCCAGAAAGCCCAAGGCCGCGGCATCAAGGATCGCGGTCGAGAATGACAGCGCGGCCTGCACGATGATCGGCGCAAGGCAGTTGGGCAGCACGGTGACAAACATCAGCCGCAAGATCCCCGCCCCCGCCACGCGGGCCGAGGTCACGTAGTCTTTTTGCCGTTCTGACATGACGCTGGCGCGGGTCAGGCGCACATAGTGAGGCTGCAATACAATCGCGATGGCGATCATCGCGTTGGTCAGCGACGGCCCGAGGATCGCCACCAGCACCAGCGCCAGCAGCAGGGACGGGAACGCCAGCACAATATCCATGACACGCATGATGATGCTATCGACCCATTTGGGCGCAAAGCCCGCGATCAGCCCGATGATGATCCCGCCGGTCGCCGCGATAGAGACAACGACGACCCCCACAAAGAAGGAATAACGCGCGCCCACAATCAGACGCGACAGCATATCGCGCCCAAGCGGATCGGTGCCCAGGATATGGGTCCAGGTGCCGCCCTCTTGCCACGCGGGGGGCTGTAGGGTGGCGGCGCGGAATTGCTCTGTCGCGTCATGGGGGGCGACCCACGGACCGAACAGGGCCAGAAAGGCAAAGACCGCAAAGATCCACAGCCCGATGACAGCGCCGCGGTTTTCGCGGAAGTAGAACCAGAATTCGCGCAAGCGGCCCGGACGTTCCTGGACCATTGCGGCTTCGGCAGAGAGTGCGTCGTCCATGTTATCGCTTTCTGATTTTGGGGTTGATGACGCCGTAAAGCATGTCGACGGTCAGGTTTACGACCATCACCATCACAGCAATCAGCAGCAGCCCGCCCTGAACCACGGGGTAATCGCGGCGGAAAATACTATCGACCATCCACTTGCCGATGCCCGGCCAGCTAAAGATGGTTTCGGTCAGGATCGCACCGGCCAGCAATGTGCCGACCGACAGACCAATCACGGTGATCACGGGGATCAGCGCGTTGCGCAGGGCGTGGATGCCGTTGATCCGCCCCGGAGACATGCCCTTGGCGCGGGCGGTGCGGATGTAATCCTCGCCCAGAACCTCCAACATGGCCGACCGCGTCTGGCGTGCGATCACGGCCAGCGGGATTGTCCCCAGCACAATGGTTGGCAGAACCAGATGGCGCACCGCTGACAGGAACGCCCCCTTCTGACCCGACGCCAGACTGTCGATCAGCATAAAGCCGGTGGGGTTGGGGAAATAATACAGCAGATCAATCCGCCCCGACACAGGCGTCCATTGCAGGTTGCCCGAAAAGACAATGATCAGCAGCAGCGCCCACCAGAAGATCGGCATCGAATAGCCCACCAGCGCCGTGGACATCAGCGCCCGGTCAAAGAATTTGCCCCGGTTCACCGCCGCAATCACCCCCGCCGGAAGGCCAAGGGCGATGGCAAAGATCATCGCGCAGACCGCCAGCTCAAGCGTGGCTGGGAAGAGCGTAAAGAATTCGTCGAACACCGGCCGCTTGGTGACAAAGCTATTGCCCAGATCGCCCTGCAGCACGCCGGTCAGATAGTCCCAGAATTGCACATAGATCGGCTGGTCATAGCCGAATTGCTTGGCCAGTTGGGCATAGCGTTCATCAGAGATGCCGCGCTCGCCCGCCATCACCTGGATGGGGTCGCCCGGCAGCGCGCGGATAAACCCGAAGGAGATCAGCGTCACCCCGATGAAGGTCGGGATGAACGTCAGCAGTCGTCCCAGAACATAGTTCAGCATTTTATCACCATCAGCTCTTTGGGGAAGTTGGTCAGCGTTTCATAGCCGTCGTCGGTAATCAGCACGTCATCCTCGATGCGCACGCCGAAATTTCCGATCTCGTAGAGGCCGGGTTCATTGGTGTAAACCGTTCCGGCGGGTAAAGTCATGTGGTTGCCCCGCATGATATAGGGGGCCTCGTGGACCTCGCGGCCCAGACCGTGGCCGGTCTTGGTGCGGATGCGGTCCCCATAGGGCGAGGCTTCCAGCACAGAGATCACGGCATCGTCGATGTCATGGGCGGTCACCCCCGCGCGGGTCACGGCAAGCCCTGCCATATTGGCGCGCAGCACGGTGTCATAGACATCGCGCCCCTCGTCGGTGACGTGATCCAGAAAAACGGTGCGGGTAATGTCGGCGGCAAAGCCGTTCTTGCGCGCGCCAAAGTCCAGCAGCAGCGCATCGCCCGCCTTGACCGCGTAATCCTCGCGCGCATGGGCATGGGGCCGGGCCGAGCCATCCGCGGCGGCCACGATGGGACCAAAGGACAGGTCGTCCGCCCCTTCCGCGAAAAGCGCCTGCACCAGCGTCTGTTCGATCTGCTTCTCGCTCTGGCCCAGTTTGACGCTGTCCAGCGTGCGTTGAAGGGCGCGTTCGGAAATGCCGATCGCCGCGCGCAGGGCGGCGATATCCTCGGGGGTCTTGATCATCCGCAGGGCAGAGATTTCACGCTCTGCATCGGTGATGGTCAGATCGGGCTGTGCCTGTTTGAACGCATGGTGCACGAAGACGCGCATCACCTGCCCTTCGACCGCCAGCGACGTGATGCCCAAATGCTGCGTCAGAGCGGCAAATGCATCGGCATAGCCGGTCTGGTCGCGCCAATCAAACACCGCGCCATCAAAGCCGACCGTGTCCCAGCTCCCCAGTTCAAGGTTCGGCAAGAGCACCGCCGCAGGTTTATCCGCAGGGATCACCAGAACAAAGGGGCGTTCGTGGCTCATGAAGCTTTGGCCGACAGCGCGCGAGAAATTGGGCCCGGGCACCAGCGCCACGGCATCGACGCCCAGATCGGCGGCCACAGCGGCATAGTCGGCAAGACGTTGAGAGAGGTTCTTTGACACGGGGGCTTGCGCCTTTCGTTAACGTGGCCGGGGCCTAGAATAGAGGAAGGGACGGCGCGATATGCACCGTCCCCATTGCTTTGTCATCGCTGTTATTGCGACAGGCCAACCTGGTTGAAGATGTGGCCACCCAGCGGGTGCACAACATAGTTTTCAACTTCGGGGCGCATTGGCATGTAAACAACCGAATGCGCGATGGTGGCCCATGGGGCTTGGTCCTTGAAGATTTCCTGCGCTTTTTCATACAGCGGCGCACGCTCTTCTTGTGTTGGCAGAACCTTGGCTTCCTGAACCAGCGCGTCGAATTCCTCGTTGCACCATTGTGCGCGGTTGGATTTCTCTACGCCGTCACAGCCCAGCAGAACCGCGAGGAAGTTGTCGGGGTCACCGTTGTCACCTGTCCAACCCAGCAGAACGGCACCATCGCGGTCTTTCGCTTTGGAACGCTCAAGGTATTCACCCCATTCGTAGGACACGATCTCTACGTCGACACCGACCTTCGAGAAGTCTTCCTGCATCAGCTCGGCCATACGGCGGGCATTGGGGTTATAGGGACGCTGGACCGGCATCGCCCAGATTTTCAGCGTCAGGTCGGATACGCCTTCGGCTTCCAGCGCGGCTTTCGCGGCTTCCGGATCGTATTTGTCGTCCTCGATCGCGTCGTTATAGGACCACATTGTCGGCGGCAGCGGGTTCTTGGCGATTTCGCCGGAGCCCTGGAACACCACGTCGATGATCGCTTGCTTGTCGATCGCCATGTTCAAGGCTTTACGCACATTGGCGTTGTCGAACGGAGGCATCTGCGTGTTGTACGCCAGATAGCCCACGTTCAGGCCCTCTTGCTCCATCACGACGATATCTTCGGCGTCTTTCATCGCCTGCACGTCCGCAGGGTTCGGATAGGCCATGACGTGGCATTCGCCCGCTTGTACCTTCTGGTAGCGCACGGAGGCGTCCGGTGTGATCGCAAAGATCAACGCTTCGACTTTCGCCGGGTCACCCCAGTATTCGTCGTTGCGCACGTAACGGATCACGGCGTCTTTCTGGTAAGCTTGGAAGGTGAACGGGCCAGTACCGATAGGCGCCTGGTTCAGCATTTCCGGCGTGCCGGCTTCCAGCATCGCGTCGGCATATTCCTTGGACACGATCGAGGCAAAGTCCATCGCCATGTTGGCAATGATCGGCGCTTCGGCGCGGGTCAGGTTGAACTGAACGGTGTAATCGTCNACNTTTTCGATGCTTTCGATCAGATCAGGCATCGACATCGCACCGTAGTATTCCCAGGTGCCNCCCGATACTTGGTTGTAGGGGTTGTCGGCGTTGCCCTGACGGTCAAAGCTAAAGATCACGTCATCGGCGTTAAAATCGCGTGTGGGCGTGAACTGGGCGTTGCTGTGAAACTTGACGCCTTTGCGCAGCTTGAACGTCACGGTCTTGCCGTCTTCGGACACNTCCCAGCTTTCGGCCAGCGCGGGAANGGTTTCGGTGGTNCCGACCTTGAATTCCGCCAAGCGGTTGTAGATCGGGTGGCTGGACGCATCAAAGGTCGTGCCTGCGGTNTACAGGGCCGGGTCAAAGCCTTCTGGCGACCCTTCCGAGCAATAGACCAGCGACTGCGCCTGCGCCGCAACGCCAAGCGTGCTCAGCAGCAGGCCCGTGGCCATGATTTTCTTGAAAGACATTCGATTTACTCTCCTAGTTGGTAAAGTGTTATCTCCCCACGGCCTCTCTGGGCCGATGAGGGCGATAGGGTTAACGCCTGAGGGGTAACATTTCGCGCGAGCTCTCTGCTGGCGCGGCCTCACTCTGTCCGATTTCCCCGGACTTATCGTATTTCATGCGACCGACCCATAAGATGCGGGCCTGCCGGTCTGTTCTGTTGGCCCAGCAATGGGGCGTNGTACCCAGATAATGCAGGCTGTCGCCCGCCGTCATCAGATACTCCCGTTCGCCAACCATCTGCGAGATCTCACCCTCAAGGATATAGATGATCTCTTCGCCAACATGGGTCACCGTTTCGGATTCATAGCCGGGCGGCACGTTCATCACATAGGATGTCATCTCGTGGCCCGCGCGTTCGGCACCGATCTGTTCATATTCAATCGACGATCCTGCCACCGCGAAACGGGGCCGTGCGGCACCGCGGGTCAGGCTGTCGACCGTGCGCGGGGTCCGCACGAAAAAATCCGCATCAACGTCAAGCGCGGCAGCGATCTGGCTCAGCGTGCCAAGCGTCGGTGTCGCGTTGCCGCGTTCCACNTGGCTCAGATAGCCCACCGACACACCGGAGGCCGACGACAGCTGCTGCAATGTCATCGCCATCCGATGACGCTGCATCCGCATGCGGTCGCCTAATCCCTCTGGCGGCGAAAGCGCCGCCGCCTGTATCGCAGTTGTTGACAAATAATCCCCCGAAGCACGCTTTGGCGTATCTTGGCGCTCAGACTGTCGCGCAACTTTGTTTACGTCAACAATAAAAATTATTGTCAGAGTGAAAACAGAGCCCTTGGTCGCGACGTCACCTGACCTCNNTTACACCGGACCCTCCCCCCGAAAGCGCCCCTGTGATTCTATTTATACGTGCGCATCCACGCAGTCCAGTTTCTGCACATTTTTTAGGCAAAAGCTAGAAAAACAATGCAAACCGCGCGATGAACACCTGTGCNCAGTTGCAACAATCGGTCCCGCACCACACGCTTGATCTATGGCTATCTCTTTACCCCTGCTGGTGTTTACCGACCTTGATGGCACGTTGCTGTCACATAGTTCCTATCGCTGGGATGCGGCCACCCCGGCCTTGAATACATTGCGCAAAATCGGGGCCGCAGTGGTGTTGGCGAGCTCGAAAACCGCGCCCGAGATCGCAGAGATTCGCGCCGAACTGGCATGGGATCACTGCCCCGCGATCATCGAAAACGGTGCCGGTATTTTACCGCCCGACAGCACCGACACGCCCAAAACGGACAGTTACGTGCGCCTGCGCCAAACGCTCGACAGCCTGCCTGCGGAGCTGCGCGACCCGTTTTGCGGGTTCGGCGATATGACCGTGGCGCAGATCGCACAGATCACCGGCCTGTCGCATAATGACGCCGCCAACGCGGCAGAGCGGGCCTTTTCCGAACCCGGCATCTGGTCGGGCAGCGCCGAGTTGCGCGGCGCATTTATCGACGCCCTGCACGATCACGGCATCCATGCCCGTGAAGGGGGACGGTTTCTGACCCTTTCCTACGGGCGCACCAAAGCCGACCAGATGGCCGCGCTGACCGACGCCTTTGCGCCGCGCCATACGCTGGCGCTTGGCGATGCCCCCAATGACATAGAGATGCTGCAAGCAGCCGAGTTTGGCGTCATTGTCGCCAACCCGCACCGCGACCCCCTGCCCCCGCTGCCCGGTGAGGACACCGGCAGGATCATCCGCACCACGCTCCCCGGCCCTGCCGGATGGAACGGTGCCGTGCTGGACCTGATCGCGCGGCTTAACCTGAACTAAGGAATGACAAAGCATGGCTGATTTTCATCAAAACGGGAATATCGCGACCCTGCACAATCTGCGCACCCGCTCGCTGGACGAAATGACCTACGAGCTCGAGACGTTCGCCCAGACCCGCAAAATGGCGCTGATCCTGCCTTGCCTCTATTCCGAGCTAGAGACCGAGGCGATGCCCCGCATTCTGGCCGAGCTGTCCAAGGTCACCTATCTGCACCGCATCATCATCGGTCTGGACCGCGCGGACGAGGCACAGTTCCGCCATGCGAAAGAGTTCTTCAAGGGCCTCAACCAGAACCACATCGTGATCTGGAACGACAGCCCGCGGATGCTGGCGCTTGGCGCGCAGCTCAAAGACATGGGCCTCGCCCCCGCCGAACAAGGCAAGGGCAAGAACGTCTGGTCCTCGCTCGGCTATCTGATCGCCTGTCAGGACAGTGCGGTGATGGCGATCCATGATTGCGATATCGTGACCTATACCAACGACCTGCTGGCGCGGCTGATCTACCCCGTCGCCAATGCGAATTTCCCCTATCAGGTCGCCAAAGGCTATTACGCGCGGGTGGGCAGCGACAAGCTGAACGGGCGGGTCACGCGGCTGCTGGTCAGCCCGCTGCTGATCGCGCTGAAAAAGGTCGTGGGCGACCGTGACTATATCGACTACCTGCGCGCCTTCCGCTATCCGCTCTCGGGTGAATTTGCCATGCGCACCAATATCTTGCCCGATCTGCGCATCCCCTCCGACTGGGGGCTGGAGATCGGCGTGCTGTCAGAGGCATGGCGCAACCTCGCGCCGAAATCCGTCTGTCAGGTCGAAATCGCCGACGACTATGACCACAAGCACCAAGATCTGAGCGAGGCCGACGCCGATGCGGGGCTGAACCGCATGTCCACCGACATCTGCAAGGCGATTTTCCGCAAGCTGGCGGCAGACGGCACCGTGTTCACGCCCAATGTCTTTCGCACGCTCAAGGCGACCTATTATCGCTGTGCGCTCGACCTGCTGGATGCCTATTACAACGACGCCAAAATGAACGGGCTGAGCATCGATCGCCACAAGGAAGAACGCGCGATCGAGCTCTTTACCGAGAATATCATGCGGGCGGGACACTTCTTTCTCGATAACCCGCACGAGACCCCCTTTATCCCCACGTGGAACCGCGTCCACGCCGCCGCGCCCGAGTTCCTTACCAATCTGCGCGAGGCCGCCGCAGCGGATGACGCCGAATACACCTAGCTAGGGGCCGCGCGGGCGGCGGGGTCAGAACCGGTTGGTGATCCACATGCATTGATAGGGGGCCAGCGTGATGTGATCCGCGCTGGCGTCAATCAACTCACCGCTGAACAGGTCCTGCCACGGTTGATCCTCGATCAGGTTCAGCGCCGCCGCCGAAATCGCGACAGAGGCGTCGCTGACGTTATGCAGCGCAAAGATCGACTGTTTGCGGTCCAGACTTTGCCGCCACACGCCGAACACGCGGTCATCTTGCAGGTTCACGGTGAATTGCGTCGCATTGGGGTGAAACGCCTTTTGTTTCTGCCGCACCTTTAGCCGCGCCGACAGATCGCCCAAAACGCGCGCCTGCGCGCTGGACGCATCGGCCAGCCGGTCGCGCAAGCTCGGATAATCCCATCGGTGTCGGTTGATCGCGCGGCTCATCCCGCGATGTTCGACCTGCGCGTGATCATTGGGCGTCGCCAGCATGGCGTGGATGTAGAAGGCGGGTATCCCCTCCAGCGACATGACGATGGTCTGCGAACAGATGAACCGTGCATGATGATGGTCATCCTCGCCCTTAAAGGTCCGCGACAGCGCGTCGTAAAAGGTCGTGTTCAGCTCGTACGGGCTTTGCCCGCCGTCGGGCAGGCTGCGCATCGACACCAACCCGCCAACCTGTAGCACCGTATCAATGACCTGTTGTTTTTCATCCTCGGGCAGCAACCCTTCGGCGGGGCGCATGCCGATCCCGTCGTGACTGGCGGTAAAGTTCAGATAGGCGCAACCCATGGGGGCCGGCGGCATCGTGCGTTGCCAGCGCCTCAGATGCGCCCCATTGCCCGACATCATCGCATGCAAGATCAGCGGCGGCAGCGGGAAATTATAGATCGCATGGGCCTCGTCCCCTGCCCCGAAATAGCTGAGGTTTTCGGCCTTGGGCACATTGGTTTCGGTCAGCAGGATGATCTTTTCCGGCGCATAGTCGCACAGCAAACGCATCAGCCGGATAATCGCATGGGTTTGCGGCAGGTGGATCGACGGGGTGCCGATCTGCTTCCACAAGAACGCCACCGCATCCAGCCGGATGATCTGCACGCCATTGTCCACATGCAGGCGGATGATCCGCAAAAACTCAAGCAGCACCTCGGGGTTGCGGAAATCAAGGTCGATCTGGTCATGGCTGAAGGTGCACCAGACATGGCGCGGGCCGCTTGAGGTTTCTACCTCTTGCAATAGCGGCGTCGTGCGCGGACGCACCACCTCGCGCAGATCATCCTGCGGCGAGGCTTCGAAAAAGAACTTGTCATAGGGGGCCTGCCCCTGACGGTAGGCGTTGAACCAGTTCCCCTGGCTCGACACATGGTTCAGCACCAGATCGGACATCAGCGTGAAATCGGCGGCGATGCGGTTGATATCAGGCCAATCCCCAAGCTGCGGGTTCACCGCGCGAAAATCGGAGACGGCAAACCCGTCGTCAGAGGTATAGGGGAAGAACGGTAGGATATGCACGCTGTTCAATGTGCCGCGCAGGTAGCGATGCAAGAAGTCGTTCAACAAATCCAGCGGCTTATGCGCCCCGTCCACGATAGAGTTGCCATAGGTGATCAGCAGCGCGTCACGTTCCGACCAAAGCGTATTGCCGGCAATCCGGCCTCTTTTGCGGCGGGTTGTCTCCTCGGGCCAGAAGGCATCAAGCACCATGCTGGAAAGGATGTCGGCATCCAGATCGGGATAGACCTCTGCCAACACCGCGCTGAGCCGAGAGCCGAGAGAACGGGCACTGTCCGTCATGATGTCCTGCCTTGCCTGAATATCCTTTCCCAAAACCCTAACGCAGCCGCGCCGGTGTGACGAGCAGCCAAAAGCGGCGCCCCCATAATCCTGTCGCCGCAGCCCCCTGCGGCGCGTTTTGAGGCAAGCTGCACAATCTTGAAGCATTGCGCAGATTGAACGCCCGCAGATCTACAGGCCCCGCTTTTATGACGCGTACCAAAGCCAGCACGCCCAGCGCGCGCCGTCATCTACTGCAGCGCGTGTGGTTTCTCCCTCCCCTTCTGCATGGCGTCTGGCACAGTTTCACCGTGCACCGTGTGCCGCGCACGCCCGGCCTGCTTAGAGCGGTAAAGCGCCGCATCGGCGTCCGACAGGACATCTTCGGCCACGGCGTTCTGCCCCGCTTTAACCCATATGCTGCCGACGCTGGCGGAGACCCGGCACGCCGCGCCATCAAATCCGATCGGCCATTCCAGTCGCGTGATGATCCGTTCGGCGACCTGTGCCAGATGCGCGCTGCCGGTAACCCCAGGCAGCAGCAGGGTAAATTCGTCACCGCCGACGCGGGCGACGGTGTCGATGTCCCGTGTTGCCTCCACCATGATCCGGGCCGCGGTTTGCAACACGTGATCCCCCGCCGCATGGCCCAGGCTATCGTTCACCGCCTTGAAGTAATCCAGATCGATCTGCATCACGGCAAACCCCTTGTTCCCCGCGACAAGCCGGGACAGCACGTGATCCATCGCGCGCCGGTTTTTCAAGCCAGTCAGCGTATCGGTGAACGCTTGTTCCTCCGCCGCGATCTTTGCGACCTCAAGCTTCTGGTTCAGCGCACGCGACGCCGCCATCGCCGCCGATTTCGCCTCCATCAGATAAAGCATCTCGACCGCGAGGTCGGTCGGCGCGAAATCGGCATTGCTCAGGCGATGGGTGCGGACGCCGTTCAGGATCGATATCCCGAATGACAGGTTTATCAGACAGTCGGTTTCCGAGCTTTCCATCTGTTCGGTGCCACAAGGCAGCGGGACCAGAACCCCCTTAAAAATCTGCTCGGGCCGGTCGTGCAACGCCAGATGCAGCTTGCGCCCCGCCATCGGGCGAATTTGCGCAATACTGTCGGCCATATTCGGTCGGCGCATGACAAACTGGTCGAAAAAATTGCTCCCGATCCAAGTGCCACGATGGCGCAGTTTGTGGATGGTGGGGCCCACATGCCGGATACGTCCGCAGGGCTGCACGATCACATGCATCGGGCATAGAACATCTAATGCCGCCTCATAAGCTGCCCCTACTGTCACCCGCGTGCACCCAGATCAAAGCTGCGCCCCTGCGCGTAGTGCCGGTCAATAATCGTGACGGTAATCACCTCCCCCTCCGGTGGGGCGGCTTTGCAATCAAGCAGGGCCAATGTGCCATAATCATCCGCAATCACCCGCATCACGCCCATCATCACAAAACCAAAGCCTTGCACTTTCCCGCGACACGTTAGCGTAAAGCGCCAGTCATCAAGCTGCGCGACCTCCATCTGGGGCAGTTGCAGGTCTTCCACGGCGAGGGTGGCACGTTCTGGCAAGTCGTTGAGCGAATGCAAGAACTCTTCAAAATCATCGCCGCCAAAGCGCAGCAAGCGCCGCACGCCTTCGCGGTCGGGGTTGGACACAAGCCAGGCACCCAGATCTTCCAGAAGATCGGGGATCGCGCGTTTCATCACGGCAGACAGGCGGTTGATAACCCGCGGCGTGATGGCATCGTCATAGGTGAGCATCGGTTCGAAATCCGCCGTGCCCATAACGGCGCAAAGATCGGCGCGCAGGGCGACCTGCGCCCAGACACGGTGGCCAAAGCTATCCAGCACAAACCGTTGGATCGTATGGTTGATCAGCCCGTGCATCGCGCCCCTTTCCGCCGTTTCACGGGGAAGATGGCGGAGGAGAGTTAACAAAGGCCGAAGGCTAAACCTCCGCCGCGGCGGAATGCGCTTTGGTTTTGTCTCAAATGCAATCTAGCTGTCAGCCCTGCGGGTCATGCCTCTGCCCGTCCAGCCACGCCGGCAGATGGCCGATGTCGGGCAGCACCACATCGGCGGCCCCTTCCAGGTCCTGACGTGTGGCCAGCCCCGTCAGCACCGCAACGCAGGCCATACCCGCCGCACGGCCCGCCGCCATATCGTGCAGGCTGTCCCCGATCATCGCGACTTCACACGGGTCCACCCCCACGGCTTTGGCAAAGGCCAAAAGCTGCCCGGGCGTGGGCTTAGCACCGTGGCCGCTATCGAAACCTGCGATAAAGTCAAAATATCCGGTCACCCCCGCACCGCCCAAATGCGCGCGGGCGGGCGCTTCGGCGTCATTGGTGGCGACGCCAAGCACCAGCCCGCGTGCCTTGAACGCCTCTAGCAAGGCAATCAGCGGCACCGCCTCTGCCTGAGGGGCGTTTTCGGCCTCGTGGTTCAGCAGGTCCAAGAGATCCGTCTTCGCCATCTCGGCCACATGGGGGGCCAGCGCATCGACGACCTCCCCCGGCGTGCCCGCAATAACGATGCTGTCGGGCGAGAATTTTTGCGTCCCGTAATCAAAGCCGATCTGCTGCCCCAGCAAAGCCGCTCTCTCTCCGTCGCCCTTGCTGATCCGGGTCAGGAAAGCATTGGCCCATGCCTCCCATGTGGCGGCGAAGTCGAACAGGGTTCCGTCTTTGTCGAACAGCAAGGCTTTGATCATTTTCAGGTCCAATTCATCTGCGCGCCACCCGGAAGCGACTGACGGGCTTGCATGATACGATCGTAAGGGATGTTCACCGTATCACAAAACGCCGTGACCCAGGCGTCATCCATCATGATGAAATCCAGCACCGCGCCAAGAAACACCGGATCACCGGCCTGCGTGCGCAGGTCTTCGGCAGATGCGCCCGTTGATCCCATAAAGGTGGGCATCAGGTCTTCGTTCGCGGCCAGCCAGGCCAAGGCCTGCAGGGCGACCGTCTCGGCGGCATCTTGCTTCATCATATTAATTTCCATCACGGTTTCCCAAACGAAACCCTTTGTTAACCAATCACGGCAACAAAGGGCGCTTAAGCCAGTTACACGTGAGTGGAGAATGAAGACAAGTGCCCGGTAAAGTCCTGATTGTGGATACGGTTGCGACCAACCGCATCGCGTTGAAAACCAAACTCACGTCCGCCTCCTACGAGGTATGGCAGGCGTCCACCGTGGCCCAGGCGGTCGACATCTCGCGCCGGTCGGGGCCTGATCTGGTCATCACGGCGCATCATCTGGACGGGCAGGATGCGACGGCCCTATGCACCATGCTCGCGGGGTCTCCGCGGACGTCACGGATACCTGTCTTTGCCTTGGCCGATGGCGGTGGCGCGGCACTGTGTTTGCACCTGCTGGCGAATGGCGCACAGGAAGCGATGGTCAAACCTGTCTGCGACAAGCTGTTTCTGGGACGGGTGCGCAGCATGATACGCGCGGGCCACGGGGCCAGCCCCACGGCCATGCGCGACGCGATGTGCCCCCCGCTCGGGCTGGAAGAAACCGCCGCCACNTTCACCCGCCCGGGCACGTTCCAGGTCGTCAGCCATGACAAGGCAGAGACACAGGTGCATGTCACCCAGCTACGCAAACGTCTGAGGGGGGCAGTCANCCAGACGACCATCCGCGACGCTTTGACCGGTATCCGGCAGAACGCGCTGCCCGATGTCTTCATCCTGACCCTGACCGGTNTCGAAACGCGCGACGAGGCGCAACTGCGCCTGATCTCGACCCTGCGGGCGAATACGACGACGCGGCACTGCGGTATTCTNGTGCTNCAATCGCGCCCCCACCCCGCCGGTGCCGCCCATGCGCTGGATCTNGGGGCCGACGACCTGATGCAGCATGGCTTTGATATCGANGAACTTTCGCTGCGGCTGACCGGGCTTCTGGCGCGCAAACAGCAGGGTGACACGATCCGGCGTGATGTCGATACACGCCTGCGCGAAGCGGTTTTTGACCCGCTGACAGGGATCTACAACCGCCGTCACGCCCTGTCAGAGGTCGCGCGGCTGGCCGTGCGCACCCGCCGCAAAGGGATACCGCTGGCCGTGATGCTGGCAGACATAGACCACTTCAAACGCGTGAATGACGCTTTCGGCCATGCCTCGGGGGACGCCGTGTTGGTCGAAACGGCACGCCGGNTGAAATCATGTCTGCGCCCGCTCGACGTTGCCGCCCGCATCGGAGGGGAGGANTTTTTNCTCATCCTCCCGGGCATCACAGAGGCAGAGGCCACCCGGATGGCCAAACGCATNTGCGAAGCCTACCGCACGACGCCATTTACCATCCCCGCCAGCGCGCAGCCTATCCATGCCACGATCAGCATCGGGCTATGTACCGCACAGCCTGAAACCAGCGACGCCTTCCCCGCCCCACTTGATGCCTCGGCCATCGCGGCAGAGCTGATCGACCGCGCGGATCAAGCTTTATACAGTGCNAAACACCGCGGGCGCGATCGCGTCGGTCTNATCNGGTCAGCGGCGTGAAATCATCCTCTCCCCACGGTTGCAAAGCCGGAAAAATGCCGCCACTCTCGCCGCGATANGCNTGCACATCCGGGGCGTATCCCCCTGATCCNCGACAAAGGCTTTGCCATGCTGCCCGATAAACCGATGACCGGTATTGCCATGATGCTTGGCTTTTGCATCGTTGCCCCTGTGGGTGATGCGATTGCGAAACTGCTGGGNTCGTCCGTGCCGCTGGGTCAGGTCGTGTTTATCCGCTTTGCCGTGCANTTGCTGATCTTGCTGCCGCTNGTGCTGCTGACGGGNAGGCCGCTGGCGATGCGGGGCCGAACGCTGTGGCTCGCCTTTGTGCGCACAGTGCTGCATGTCATCGGGATCGCGATGATGTTCACCGCGTTGAAATACCTGCCGCTGGCCGATGCTGTGGCGATTATCTTTGTNATGCCCTTCTTTATGCTTCTGCTCGGCAAATACGTGCTGGGGGAAGAGGTCGGCACCCGCCGGCTTCTCGCCTGTATCGTCGGCTTTTGCGGCACACTGCTGGTGGTGCAACCCAGCTTTGCCGAGGTGGGCTGGCCCGCATTGCTCCCCGTNGGCGTAGCGCTGAACTTTGCGCTGTTCATGCTGGTGACACGGCAGATCGCGAAACACACCGACCCGATCAGCCTGCAAACGNTCAGCGGGTTTATGGCCGTGGTGATACTGCTGCCCTTGCTGGGTCTGGGTCAAACCGTAGCGGTGCCCGCCTTGGGCTGGCGCGTCCCTGACGCAAACGCCTGGATGCTGCTGATCGCAATCGGCNTCCTTGGCAGCGTGGCACATCTGCTGATGACATGGTCNTTGCGCTACGCCCCCTCGGCCACGCTGGCACCGATGCAATATCTCGAAATTCCCGTGGCGACGCTGGTCGGGTTGATCGTCTTTGGCGATCTGCCCGATGCGCTGGCGGCGCTCGGGATGGGGATCACCATGGCCGCCGGTCTCTATATTATTCTGAGGGAGCGGGCCACGCAGCGGCGTCTGGCTGCAGCAGCGATTGTGCAACCTGCGGAATGAGCACCCTGGGCACCATCACNAACGCAGCGGGACGATCGACCCTAAGGGTCGCGGGCCCCGTCGCACGGTTCGATGTNCCCAANCGNCCCAGCGGCGAAAGCTCTAGCCCGTCAAGCGGCCACTCAAGCCCGCTGCTTTCCCCGTGGACCGCCGCCAGCGGGTATATCGACACCACATCCCCCGCCCGCGTCGGCAGATCAAGCCGGGGCGGCGCGAGGAAAATCACCTGCTCTCCGGCGATGAGCAGGCAACGCTGGTGCGGATGCCGCGCCAAAGAGCTCAGGGCGGCAAGCTGATGGTCCACGCGCCCGCCCGAAAACCCCACCGCCACGATCAACGGCGCGGCCACCGACCGCAGCGCCTTGTCGAAATCGGTGGTTTCCTGCTCTGCCAGTTTGAACTGCCGCGCGNGCGGGATNTGCGACAGGGTCTCGGGCGTGACGGAATCGAAATCGCCCACCAGCGCCGCGATCTCTACGCCTGCGTCGCGGGCCAGATTTGCCCCGCCATCGACCGCCACACACATCGGGGCAAGCTGCAACGCCTCGTTCAGGTCGTTCGGGCCGGGCTGCCCGCCCCCAATGACGGTGACAGGGCTGCGGCTTGCCACAATGGTTGTTTTCACGCGGTTTTACCTCAAATTGGAAACAATGCCGCAATTTTGACATTAAATGATACGTTGCAGGGCACAGATTCGAGCCGAATTGGTCTTGAACCTTATGGTAAACAGTAAGCTGCAAATAGGCAGAGGACGACCATCCGATGATGAATAACAACAAAATTCTGACGGTCTCATACGGCACTTTCTCGTGCACGTTGGAAGGCTTTGACGATTCATTCGGCACCATGAAGGCCATCGCAGAGTATTTCCGCGACCTGTCGTCGGAGGATCGGTATTTCGGTGCGGAACCCGCACAGCCCGATGCGGAGATGCTGGCCCATATCGCCCAGAAAGAAATCTCGCGCCGCGTCGAGGCGCGCCAGCAGGACGGTCAGATCGTCCTGAGCGCGCAGACCCCGGAAGAACCCGCAGCGCCAGCGCAGCCCACCCCTGCGCCTGAAGCCGCCGAAACACCCAAGGCTCCTGCCGCGCCGCAGCCGCAGGTCAGCAGCACCGCTGCCGGTCCGTCGGTGGTGTCAACATCCTTCGCGCCGCGCCGGCCCAAGGAAATCTCTGCCTATTATGACGCATACCGCATCAACGCGCTGAAATCTGCCGAGGCAGAGGCCGCACCCGCGCCTCAGGCCGAAGCCGCCGCACCGCGCGACGAGGTGGTCAGCCGTGAAGTTGCCGCGCCAAAGCCCGAAGCAACGCAAGCCGAAGCGGCCCCTGCTCCTGCGGCACCGGCCGCCGAGGTAGATATCGTCCCCGGCCAACCCGACGAAGATGTCGAAGCATTTTTCGCCGACAGCCCGCGCAACGAGGTGACCGTCGACGACCAAGACGCCGAGATCCAGCCCGTTGCAGCCCCTGTCGTCGATAGCATCGCGGCCAAACTGCAGCGCATCCGCGCCGTGGTCGCCAATCAAGACGCCCCCGCCGCACCGCAGCCTCAGGTCTTTGACGACGAGGACACAATCGACGCCGAAGATAGCACCGACGATGTCATCGCGAACGCGATCAACGACATTGAGGGCGCGCTGGACGCCGACGATACGGTCGAAAATATCGCACAATCTTCCGACCTCGAAGCTGAAGCTGAAGAAGACGTTACCACTGTACAAGAGTCCGAAGAACAGCACGAAGACGTTGCGGCTGATGAAGTGGCAGAAGCTGACGCCGCGCAGGTTGAAGCTGTGGAAACGGAAGAAGCCGAAGAAGACGCAGCGCCCCGTGGTCGCGTACTCAAGGTCAAACGCGCCGACATCGACCGTGCCATCGCCGAAGGCGAGCTGGAAGAGGTCGAAGAGGACGCGCCTGCGGTTCTGGAAGAGCCTGAGAAGCCCGCCCTGCGTATCCAGCGCGACCCCGAATCGACGCTCTCTGACGAGGACGAAGAAGATCTGGCCCGCGAGCTAGCCGAGCTTGAGGCAACATTGTCCTCCGCCGCTGCCGACACGCTGACCGACGCGCCTGAGGACGCCGAAGAAGCCGTCGCCGTTGAGGACGACGCGCCCCAAGATGAGACCGCCAAAGAAGAGACCGCCAAAGAAGAGACCGCCAAGGAAGAGACCGCCAAGGAAGACTCGCAGGAAGACACGGCCCAAGAAGAAACCCTCGACACTGATGTTTCCGAGGATGACGCCGAAGAGGTACAGGCCGAGGTCCAAGCCGAAACCACGGCAGAGCCCGCAACGGAAGCCCCCAAAGCCGCCCCGCAACGCCGCAGCCTGCCAACGCTCGACGCGGACAGCGGCCCGGATATGAACCGTTTGCTGGCGGAAACCGACAACCAGATGGACGAACCCGAAGCCGCCACACGCCGCGACGCGATCACCCATCTGCGCGCCGCCGTGGCCGCGAAAAAGGCCGATATGGCCCTTGGTGCGCCCGATGCTGCGGAACGCGAAAACAACGCCTACCGCAGCGATCTGGCCGAGGTGGTCAAACCGCGCCGACCCGCGTCCACCACGGCCCGCACCGAACGCCCCGCCGAACCGCGCCCTGCCCCACTGAAACTGGTAGCGGCACAGCGGATCGACACGGACCAGCCGCGCAATGTGGCCCCCGTACGCCCCCGCCGCGTGGCCGCAGTGGCCCCCGCGCCGGTGCCGCAAGCCGGTGGCTTTGCCGAGTTCGCCGAAGAAATGGGCGCGACCCAGCTTCCCGACCTGCTGGAGGCGGCCGCGGCCTATATGGCCTTTGTCGAAGGCATGGACGATTTCTCGCGTCCGCAGTTGATGAACACCGTCCGACAAGGCGGTGCCGAGGATTTCAGCCGCGAGGAAGGTCTACGCTCCTTCGGTCAGCTGCTGCGCACCGGTAAGCTGCAAAAGCTGGAAGGTGGCCGCTTCAAGGCCTCTGAACAGATCGGGTTCCAACCGGATGCACGCGCCGCTGGCTAAGCGGGCAAGACAGGATAACCGAAACGAAAAACGGCCCCCGAGGGGGCCGTTTTTTTATGCGATAATGATGGTGTGCAAGCCTATACGACGTGCAGGCGAAACGGGTTATTCTGCGTCGTGATCCGCGTTCGGATCAGCCTGACCGATCCCCTTGAACACAAATTTGAA
>NZ_NHBI01000019.1:0-14232 GCF_002167505.1 Sulfitobacter sp. TMED3
CCTCGGTAAAACGGCTCTTCCGCATTCGTCTACTCCTTCAGGGTTGGGCAGACTCTACATCATGGTGAGGGATTTCGCGGGGGGCAGGTCATCACGGCAACGCAAGTGAAAAGGAGAAGACCAATGTTCAAGGAAACGCTGACCGAGCATGATGATGTCATCGGGCTCGTCTGCGAAGGCAAGTTGACAGAGGCAGACTTCAAGAAAATGCACGCGCTGCTTCATGAACGTCTTGGAACAACCGATAATCCGGGTCTGGTTCTCGACCTTACAAGTTTCGAGGGCTACGAAGAGCCTTCGGCGATCTTGGAAGATCTGAAGATCGACACCGCCCACGTGAACGATTTCCGTCGTATAGCGGTTGTCGGAGAACGTAGATGGATGGAATGGGGCGCACGGGTGGTCAACCTACTGACGGGCTCCGAGATGCAGTGGTTCGAATCCAGCGATACCGAGTCCGCACTTGCGTGGGCGCGTGACGGGTAGCCAACGATTCTGCAAGAAAAGGACTAACTGAATTGGATATGGAATAATGCTTCTGGCGGATCCGGACCTACTACGTAGCGACTTTAACCGGGTACTGTGTGCCGATGTGCGATTCGAGTGAAATGACATCCGCCTCAAGATCGTGAGGCTACAGGGACATCACGTCCAAGTTACAGAATATCGCTTGACCTCCCCTTACTGGAAGGTTGTAAAAACTGTTTATGTTCCGCGTTTTTCGCCTTGTTTTGATTCTCATGCTGACCTTCGGTGCAGTGACTGCGCCGGATGTGTCGTCGGCCAGTATGTCGGTCACGGCTATGGCGCAGATGGACCCCTCCGAGAGCGCGGATGGCCGTTGCGGCGGGTGCTATCCCACCGGATTTGCTGAGGGCACTGCCTGTGAAGGTGGGTGTCCTGTTCCTTGCGGCTCCAGCGGTACTTCTGGCCTCCTTGCCAATATGCCGTCAGCGCGGCTCACGAGGCCTTTTGGTACTGCCGTCCGGGGTGCCGAACCTCTGATCTCACTCGGCACGAATCCGTCGCTTGATCCATTCCCTCCCAAACTGCCTGTCTGAACCTGAAACCGGCCTCGCCTGCTGCGAGGTCTAATTGTTGCCTTGGCCGAAGCTGGCTGAGTGCGACCCTTTCAGATCAAGGCAAATGCGATGATCCTCCACAGACCGATTTCACGAAGGCACGTGCTTCGCACAGGTGCCGCATTAACAGCCCTATCCGCTCTGTCACCTGCACGAATGGCGATGGCCGATCCAACTGGGGACCCATTCGTCCTACGCGCGGCATCCGGACAGGCCGCCCTGCGCCCGTCACCATACGGCCCGACTAATGTCTGGAGCTATAACGGGTCCGTCCCCGGCCCTGAAATCAGGGTCCGGCAGGGCGACCGAGTGCTGGTTTTGGCTCAGAATGGGTTAGATGAAGGGACCACAATCCACTGGCATGGCATCCGCACGCCCAATGCGATGGACGGAGTGCCGTTCCTCACGCAGGACCCGATCCCGGTTGATGGCGATTTCCTGTACGAATTCGATGCACTGGATGCGGGCACGTTCTGGTATCACCCGCACCAGCGCAGTTCGGAACAGGTCGGACGTGGACTCTACGGGCCGCTGATCGTCGAGGAGGTGGACCCGATCCGCGTGGATCGTGACCTGACCTGGATGCTGGACGACTGGCGCATGACGCGGGCGGGGCAGTTGTCGGATGACTTCGACAACCGCCACGACGCGATGCACGGCGGTCGTATCGGCAATTCCGTGACCATCAACGGCCAGATACCCGAACGCATCGCGGTGCAATCCGGTGAACGCATCCGCTTGCGGCTAATCAACGCGGCGAACGCGCGGATATTCGGGCTGGATTTTGGAGATTTTGAACCAGTCGTCGTCGCGCTGGATGGCCAACCCGTGACCCCTCATGCACCAGATGGCGATATCGTTGTGATCGGCCCTGCCATGCGTGTCGATCTAGTGATCGACATGACCGGCAAACCCGGAGAAGTCGTCACGGTCACCGATGCCTTCTACGAGGGTCTCGAATACCGTCTGGTCGATCTCGCCTACGGGCCGGACAAGTTGCGGGACAGTGTACCGGATTGGCCGATGGACCTGCCGCCCAACCCGCTGGCGGAACCGGACATGGCGTCGGCCGCGCGACATCAGATCGTCTTCAACGGCGGAATGATGGGGCAGATGATGATGGGCGGCGGCATGGGGTCAATGATGGGCCAGATGCGCGAAGGAAACATGTGGTTCATCAACGGCGAAGCCGCGACGGGTCACATGATGGACCCCTTGCTGGTCCTGCCGCTCGGCACATCGCATGTGTTCGAGATGGATAATCGCACCGCCTGGCACCATCCGATCCATTTTCATGGGCATTCGTTCCGTGTGATCGCCCGCAACGGACAACCGACTCGGTATCGCGAATGGCAGGACACCGTCCTGATGGCACCCGAAGAACGGGTCGAGATCGCCTTCGCCGCGGACAATCCCGGTGACTGGATGTTCCATTGCCACATTCTGGAACACCAGGCGGCGGGCATGATGGGCGTCATCCGTGTCGAACCTGGCACGACCAAAACCTGAAACTCACACACTTAGGACCATGAAAATGAATGAACCGATAAAGAAGATACTTGGATTTGCCAGCCTCGGCACGGCAGGTGCCGTCGCCGTCCTTGCGATGAGCCTGACTGCCGCGCCTGCCGCGGCGCAGGAGGTCACGCTCTACAAGAACCCACAATGCGGATGTTGCGAGGGTTACGCGGACTATCTGCGCGAGAACGGTTTCACGGTGGAGGTGAAGCCGACCCACGATCTGGCGCAGATCAGCCGCGATGCGGGCATCCCGGATGACTTCCAAGGCTGCCATACAGGCTTTTTGGACGATTACGTCATCAGCGGCCACGTGCCGATTGATGTCGTCAACAGGCTGCTGGAAGAGCGCCCGGAAATTGCCGGTGTGACTCTTCCCGGCATGCCATTGGGGTCGCCGGGTATGGGCGGCGCGAAACAGGAGCCCTTCAAGATTTACACCGTCGAGGAAGGTCTGAGCCCGACCGTATATTCGGTCGAATGATCAATCGCGCGGTCTGGTGCGAACCCGTGCCAGACCGGTTTCAAGGGAAAACAAAGGATGGAATGCATGATGATGGACGGTGGAATGATGGGCGGCGGCATGATGATTGCGATGGGCCTCGTCTGGTTGCTGATCGTGGGTGTGCTGGTGCTCGCGGCGATCGCCTTGGTCAAATACATCCGTTCGGACAGCGGAAAATAGAAATGTGCCAGAATGCGGATTGAGGGTGCCAGCAGCGGCGACAGCCTGTTGTCGATGGGGTTGGTCTGGGCGCTTTGCGTCCTGCTTGTCCTGTCGTCGCTCGCGGCACTCATCGTCCTCTGTAGGTGGCTCGTAACAAGAAGGCGGAAACTTAGTGAAAAACACGATTAGGCTCTCGGCTGTCCTGCTCGCCACAACGGTTTTGCCGGTTGCGGCGCAGAGCGACGTGCGCATGGGTGAGCGCCTCTATCAAGAGAATTGCGCCAGTTGCCATGGGGCGAACCTAGAGGGGCAGCTAGATTGGCGCTCCAGATTGCCGAACGGAAGGTTGCCTGCCCCACCGCACGACGCCTCCGGCCATACCTGGCATCACCCCGACCGCGTATTGTTCGACATCGTGAAACGCGGACCGGCGGCGATTGTCGGGAACGGGTACGAAAGCGACATGCCCGGATATGAGGATGTGCTGACAGACGATGAGATCACGGCGATCATCGACTACATCAAGAGCACATGGCCCAACCGGATCCGCGCGTCGCAGGAAAGCCGATCCCTTGCCGATGAGCAGGCGCAGCCATGACGGAAGAGGTCGAGAGAAATGCCGACCCTGTGTCGCGACGCAGAATCTCCGGGTTCGTGCTGGTGCCGCTGATAGCTTTTGCCCTCATGGTCCTGTTCAGTTGGGGGCTTTTTTGGGGTGGCGACGACTTGCCGTCGGCACTTCTCGGTAAACCCGTGCCCGACTTCGCGCTGCCCCCGGTGCTCGGCCGCGAAGAAGGTCTTTCGACGCAGGACCTGATCGGCCATGTCTCGCTGGTGAACGTCTTTGCCTCGTGGTGTGTGCCCTGCCGTGCCGAACATCCGCTGTTCATGGAGTTGAGCGCAACCGGTGAGGTGCCGCTCTACGGAATCAACTACAAGGACCCGCCCGATCAGGCGCGCGCCTGGCTCGACGAGTTGGGTGATCCCTACGCGCGCATCGGGGCCGACATCAACGGACGCGCCGGTATCGAATGGGGCGTCTATGGCGTGCCCGAAACCTACGTCATCGCGCCCGACGGCACCATCGCCTACCGCCATGTTGGTCCGATCACACGAGCAATCCTGCAGGAAACGCTGCTGCCGATCGTCCGTGACCACAAAACCCAATCCGCCAAGGAGAAAACGCCATGAAAAATCTGAAACCGGCGCTGATCGCCTGGGCACTGTCCGTCGGCGCGGCTTTCGCGACACCGCAAGGGTTTGCACTTCACGACACCCCGCAGCCTGTCGCCAATGTGCGCTACGAGAAAGATGACGGCAGCCGCGGAGACATGGAAGATTTTCGCGGCAAGGTGATCCTCGTGAATGTCTGGGCAACCTGGTGCGTCCCCTGCCGAGAAGAGATGCCGACGCTCGATGCGCTTCAGGCGGAACTTGGCGGCGACGACTTCGAAGTGGTTGCCCTTTCCATCGACCGGGCCGGATCACAAATCGTTCGGCGTTTCTACGACGAGATCGGTGTCACCAATCTCAATATGTATGTCGACCAGACCATGCTTTCGATGACCGCGCTGCGCACCGTTGGCCTGCCGACGACGATCCTGATCGACGCGCAGGGGCGGGAGCTCGGGCGACTGGTCGGCCCGGCCGAATGGGATGATCCCGAGATGGTGTCCTTTTTGCGAAGCTTTATTGAATGAATTCCAGCAAAAGTCCACTGCTCACCCTTGACCTTCCAGTTACTGGAATGACTAGCTTTTAATCATCGAAAGGACTTTCCGGATGACCGAAATATCACCTTCCAACATTGCGGGTGCCGCCAACATCGAAAGCGCAGGAAATTGGCCCCGGTGGTTGACGCGCAGACGATTGCTGTTCGTCGGTGCGGCAACTGTGATGGGGGGCGGCATGGCCTTGAACTGGGGATGGCTCACCGCGATCGGGCTCGCGCCTGTTCTGGTCTCGCTGGCCCCCTGTGCCGCGATGTGCGGCTTGGGTCTGTGCATGAAGGGCGGGTCTGGAAAGGGCTGCTCCAAATCGCCGGAGGGGGCGTCTCCCGACTGAGCTCTTTCAATAACCACACGACCAACCAACCCAAGGAGAAAACCATGAGAAAAGCATTTAAAACCTTCGTCGTCGCAACGGCCCTTACCGCAAGTGCATTTGCCGTCAGCGCCCAAGAACAGACCACGCCGGAAACGGGCGAAATGATGCAGAATGAGGGGGCCATGCAAGGCGGCATGATGGACGGCGACATGATGGACATGATGAAGATGATGACCGAAATGAAGCCCATGATGGAAGCCTGCACCGAGATGATGGCGTCCATGACCGAGAATATGGACGGCGGCATGATGCCTTCGCCAAATTCTGACGGCTAAATTGCCGAAAGTGCCTGTCGGTCTACGGATCGGCAGGCAAAAGTTTTGAAGGATTCAAGAATTGACAGCACTAACACGACGCGCCGCTTTGGCGATACTTGTGACCACGATTTCGTCTCCGGCCTTCGCCGATCATCCGGGTGAAAACCTGGATGCGCGCATGTTCGAGATGGAGCCCTACTTCCAAGCCATCGATGCAGCGCAGGCTCCGGGTTTCGAGCTGCAGGATTCCGAGGGGAATCCCGTGCGCTTGTCGGATTTTAGCGACAAGGTGGTCATCCTGCACTTCATCTACGCCAACTGCCCGGATGTCTGCCCGCTCCACTCCCAAAAGATCGCGGCCATACAGGCCTCGATCAACGACGGGCCGATGAAGGATTTAGTGCAGTTCATCTCGATCACGACCGATCCGGTGAACGACACGCCGGACGTGCTGCGCGATTACGCGGATCGGCATGGGTTCGATCAAAGCAACTGGGTCATTTTGACCAAGCAGCCCGATCAGGCTGAAGACACCACGCGCCTTCTGGCGCGGGACTATGGGCTTGAGTTCACGATGACCGCCGACAGCGACATGATGATGCACGGGGCAGTCACTCATGTCTTGGATATCGGTGGGCGGTTCGCCGCAAAATTCCATGGCATGGAGTTCAAGAACGTGAACCTGATCCTCTATGTCAGCGAGTTGATCAACAATGCCCAGCATCGACGCCGGGAGCTCAGCTGGTGGGACCGGCTGACAGGTGTGTTTCAATGAGTGTCGTCGCGACTGGCGTCAGGCTGTCCTTAACAGACGGAATTTCCCTGACAGCTCTGCGTCGGTATTTTGCGGTGATCATCCCGGCCAACTTGTTCTGGGAGTTCGCGCATATGCCGCTCTACACGATCTGGAACGAGGGCACTTGGGGTGAGATCGTTTTCGCAGCCGTCCATTGCACGGGTGGCGATATCCTGATCGCCATGAGCGCGCTGATGCTTGCCCTCATGCTGACGGGCCAGGGCTGGCCTCTGGTCGCCTCCACGCGGCGGTCTGTGACCGTCCTGACGGTGGTGTTCGGGCTGGGATACACGCTGTTCAGTGAATGGCTCAACATCGTGATCCGTGAGGCATGGGCCTATTCGGACCTGATGCCGATCATTCCGATCCTCGATGCGGGCCTGTCACCTGTTTTGCAATGGATGGTGGTCCCGCTGGTCGCGTTCTGGTGGGCCGTGTGGCCCTTCAGCACCGAGCGTGATGTATGATGGATATTTCCGGCATCGGCATTTTCGCGGCATTCCTGTCGGGAGCCATCTCTTTCCTGTCACCCTGCGTCCTGCCGCTGGTGCCGGGCTACGTATCCTATATCGCGGGTCAGCCGGGTTTGCGCACGACGCGGTCGGTCGGCATGCGGGCGCGCGCCGGGGCGCTCGGGTTGAGTGCCTGCTTTGTCCTGGGCTTTTCGACGGTCTTCGTCGCCCTCGGGGCCGGGGCCAGCGCGCTCGGATCCCTGCTGCTGACATGGCGCTCCGAGCTCAACTTTCTCGGCGGCGCGATCATCATTCTGTTCGGACTGGTCATGCTGGGTGTCTTTCGTCTGGAGACGTTCTCGCGCGATACCCGTTTCAATCTCGACATTCCCGGCGGTCGCCCGTTTGGGGCCTACGTGCTGGGACTGGCCTTCGCCTTTGGCTGGACACCCTGTATAGGACCGATCCTCGGCGCGATCCTGACACTCAGTTCGACGTCCGGCGGCATGTCGGACGGCATCTGGCTGCTGTCGATCTATTCCGCTGGACTGGGGGTGCCTTTCCTGCTGGCTGCGCTGTTCACCGACGCCATCGCCGCGCGGGTCAGACAAATCGGCAAGGCCGGTCGCTGGCTCTACAAGGGCGCGGGCGTCGCCATGATCATCATGGGCATTGCCATCATGACTGGTCAGCTGTCCCGTTTTGCCTATTGGCTTCTGGGGACGTTTCCCTTTCTCGCGACGATCGGCTGACGAACTTCGAACCAGCTCTTGGCGCGATGGCTGGTAAGTGGGGATCATCTCCACCAGTCAAAAAGGTCGTACACGCCGCGCCTCTGTAGAGGTCGCGGGGCCGTCAGCCGATCAGGTAGACCCGGATCGGCATCCAGATACCCATGACCATCATCATCAGGTTCTCGGTGAGCGAGACGAACCCTAGTGGCACGTTGCTGTCGCCCCCGACGCAGGCGCATTTCAACTCGCGCTTGTCGATGTACACGGCCTTGAAGACCGAAACCGCGCCGACGGTGCCGATGAACAAGGCCACGGGTGCCGACAGCCAGGTGAGCGCCCCGGCGACCATGAGGATACCGGCGAAGGCCTCTCCGAAGGGATAGAGATAGCCGTAGCGCACCCAGCGGCGCGCCAGCAGGTCGTAATTCAGGAACATGGTCGAAAAGCTCTCGACATCCTGAAGCTTCTGCACTGCAAGCAAGCACATCGAGATCGAGACGAACCATTCCAGCGCGCGCAGGCTGAGGATGGTTCCAAAGCTGTACCATGACAGGCCGAGCGCCATCAGAAACGCGACGGCAAAGATCGCGATCACCGGCTGGTAGGCGGTGTCCGAGCGTTCGCTTTCCGGCGCGTCGAGGCCGAAATGCACCCGCAGATCGTCATAGCCGCCGATCCGCTCATCGCCGATCCACGTTTGCGGCGTGGTTTCGACACCATGTTCATCCATGAAGGCGTCTGTTTCCTCGCGTGTCGTCAGGTGATGATCCTCGACCTCGTACCCTTCCCGTTCGAGCAGGTCTTTGGACTTGAGACCATAAGGGCAAAGATGATCCGGCATGACCATCCGGTAGAGTTGGGCTGATTTCGATGCGCCTTTCGGCATGGTGTTTCCTCCAGTTTCTGGTTCAGGCACCGCAACCGTAATATCCGCGATACCCTGCACGCAGACCGGACCCAAGTTCGAGAACGAGATCGGCGTCCTGCATTTCGCCACTATTTGCGTCCAATATGCCGGGTCCGCTCGGCGCGCTCAGCGCCACTGTCATGCCTTCCGTGCCCCAGATGGTTCCGGCGTCGCCGACCTTCAGCCGCACCAGATCGCCGCTGATCTTGGCAAGGGCCACGCTGCCGCCATCCACGCCACCAATCGCCAGAGCGGGCTTGCTGCTGGTGGTGTAGGTGAATGTGCATTCCGCACCGGCGGGAAAGAGTTGTGCGATGTCCTCCCGGGTCAGGAATTCCAGATCGAGGATGGCGATCTCCGCAGTGGAGAGCGCCTCGTCGAGGCTCACGATCTGTGCCGGCCCGCTGTCTGCCTGCGCCGGGGCGTCACCGTTGGCGGCGATGTCGTTCACCAGATAACGCATCTCGGCGATTTCCTTGTCCTGCGCATAGATGATCTCATCCGCCAGCTTGCGCACGCGCGGGTCGGAGATATTGGCGCGGCTGGAGGTCATGATCGCGATGGAATGGTGGGGGATCATCGCGCGCATGTAGTTGGTGTCGCCGACCGTCACCTGGCTGCGCACCAGCCATAGCGACGCGGCAAAGACCACAGCGGCACCGACAAAGATCGCGGCGTTGACCATCTTGCTTGAGTACATCGACAGCATGTAGCCCAGCATGATGATCGCCATGGTGGCCCCCATCAGCAGGGCCATGTAGGCCCGCGTTTCGGACCAGAACACATGCGTCCAGAGATAGGTGTTGAGATACATCAGACCGAACATGACGACGGTAGATGTGGCGATCATCGCGAAAAAGCGGCCGTAGGACATGGAATCCTCCTCTCCCGAAATTGTGAAAGCTGAGGACAGAACAACTTTCCTGCGCTGGAATGTTCCGAAAATCCGTTCCCAAGATAGCGGCGTCGCTGCCGCGCCAAGTTTTTGGAGTGTCGTCAGATTGCGGCTTTGGTGGCCGAAGGCGATTTCTCATCCATCGCCAGATCGGCCAGGATCGGACAATCGGGGCGGTGGTCACCTGCACAGGCATCGACAAGGTGCGATAGAGTTGCGCGCATCTCAGTCAACTCCGTAATCTTGCGATCGATCCGGTCGAGATGTTCTTCGGCGATCTGCTTGACCTCGGCGCTGGCCCGGTCGGTATCGGCATAGAGCTTCAGCAGGCTCCGGCAATCCTCGATGGTAAAGCCAAGCGCGCGCGCCCTCCCGAGAAACGCCAGCTTGTGCACATCGCTCTGCCGAAAGCTTCGATAGCCGTTGGCACTGCGTAGCGGCTCGACCAGGCCGATGTCCTCGTAGTAGCGGATGGTCTTCGCGGGAAGGCCGGACAGGTCGGCCACGTCTCCGATATTCATGATCGTCTTCTCCTTGTTTTCATTCAGCCGGAACGGCGGACAGGCGGGGGTCGGTCACGGCCTTCGCCGCCTCGTCCATCGCCGGGCGGACACGGCGCAGGCGCAGCGCGTTCGTCAGTACGAAGACCGAGCTGAGCGCCATTGCCCCAGCCGCCAGCACCGGCGACAGCAGCAGGCCCGACACCGGGTAGAGCAGTCCCGCCGCCACCGGAATGAGGGCTACGTTATAGCCGAAGGCCCAGAACAGGTTCTGGCGGATGTTGCGCATCGTACGCCGCGACACTTCCAGCGCGTTGACCACGCCGCGCAGATCGCCCGACATCAGCACCACGTCGGCCGATTCGATGGCGACGTCGGTGCCGGTGCCGATGGCGATGCCCACGTCCGCATGGGCAAGCGCGGGCGCATCGTTGATGCCGTCGCCGACAAAGGCGATGTGCTGGCCCGTGCCGCGCAGATCGTCCAATGCCGCGACCTTGCCATCCGGCAGCACACCCGCGATCACATGGTCGATGCCCGTCTCCCGCGCGATGGCTTCTGCCGTCTCGCGCTTGTCGCCGGTGATCATGGCGACCTTCAGGCCAAGATCGTGCAGCGCCCGGATGGCGGCCGCGCTGGACGGCTTCACCGGATCGGCCACGGCGATGACGGCGGCAACGCGTCCGTCGATGGCGGCGTAAAGCGCGGTGCGGCCCCGTTCGGCCAGGCGGCGCTCTTCGTCGGCCAACGCACCGATGTCCAGCCCTTCGTGCGTCATCAAACGGTCGGCCCCCACCAGGACGTCATGGCCCGAAACCTCTGCCCGGACACCGTAGCCGGTGATGGAGGTGAATTTCTGCGCGTCGTGACGGGCAACGCCCTCGGCCTCCGCCGCCCGCAGGATGGCCTCGGCGATGGGATGTTCCGACTGCGCCTCGACCGCCGCGATCAGCGCCAGCACCTCGGCGCGGTCAAAGCCGTCGGCCAGCACCAGATCGGTCAGCTCGGGGCGGCCTTCGGTCACCGTGCCGGTCTTGTCCAGCGCCACCACATCCACTGTCGAAAGCTGTTGCAGCGCATCGCCCTTGCGGAACAGCACGCCCATTTCGGCGGCGCGCCCTGTGCCCACCATGATCGAGGTCGGCGTGGCCAGCCCCATCGCGCAGGGGCAGGCGATGATCAGGACCGAAACACCGGCGACCATCGCAAAGGACAGGGCGGGTGACGGCCCGGCCAGCAGCCAGACCAAGACGGTCAGGGCGGCAAAAGCCATGACCGCGGGCACAAACCACAGAGTGATCCGGTCGACCAGCCCCTGGATCGGCAACTTCGCCCCCTGCGCCTCTTCGACCATGCGGATGATCCGGGCCAGCGTCGTATCCGCCCCCACGCGCGTCGCGCGGAACCGAAAGGCACCGGAGCCGTTGACCGTCCCGCCTGTGACGGGGTCGCCCACCGACTTGGCAACCGGCACCGGTTCGCCGGTGATCATGCTCTCATCGACACGCGCGCTGCCTTCGGTCACCTCGCCGTCCACCGCGATCCGCTCTCCGGGACGCACCAACAGGATGTCGCCCGCAGTGATACGTTCGATAGCCACGTCCTGCGGCTCTCCGCCCACCACCACTCGTGCGGTCTTGGCCTGAAGGCCTAGCAGCTTCTGGATCGCGGCCCCGGTCCGGCCCTTTGCGCGGGCTTCCAGCCAGCGGCCCAGCAGGATCAGCACGACAATGACCGCCGCCGCCTCGAAATAGACCGCGCGCGACCCTTCGGGCAGCAGCGCGGGCGCGAAGAGCGCCACGAGGGAATAGAGATAGGCCGCCGAGGTGCCGACAGCGACAAGGCTGTTCATGTCCGGTGCGCCCTTGAGCAGCGCGGGAAACCCGAGCGTGTAGAAGCTGCGCCCCGGCCAGAACAGGACCACGGTGGTCAGACCGAACTGGATCAGCCAGCTGGCCCGGTGGCCAATGGTTTCGCCGATCAGGCCATGCATCCCGGGGATCAGGTGCGCGCCCATTTCCAGCAGGAACACCGGCAGGGCGAGGGCCGCCGCCATAGCGGTCCTGCGGGCCAGCCTGCGCGCCTCTTCATCCTTGCGGGCACTCGTGTCTTCCGGCGCGCTGTCCTGCGGCAGGGTCGCGGGATAGCCTGCGTCAACCGCCGCCTTGAGCAGGTCGGCGACCACGACCGCGCCTTCGAGATAAGTCACCGTGGCGGTTTCCGAGGCCAGATTGACGTTCACGTCCAGCACGCCCGGCATCGCCGCCAGCGCCTTGTCCACCCGCCCGACGCAGGACGCGCAGGACATGGAGGCCACGTTCAGACGAACGCTCTGAGTCCGGACGGGATAGCCGATCTCTTCCAACTTCTCGACGATGTCCGAGATGCGCTCCGGCCCGTCGATCTGCGCCTGGGCCGTCTCGCTGGCGAGGTTGACGCGAACGTCGCTGACACCCGGCAGGCCGGAAAGCCCACGCTCCACCCGCCCAACGCAAGAGGCGCAGGACATGTTTTGAAGGGAAATTCGGACGTTGTGCGGACCGGACATGGAAATCTCCTGATTCTGATCCTCCGAGAGATAAGGGTTCCATTCGCTGGAAGGTCAACAGGTGCATCGAGAAATTTTTTCGGGCATTGACCTTCCCATAGGGGAACGGCGTAGATGGCAGCAGTAAGAAGGAGATCGTGATGATCAGGTTCAGCGTGCCGGACATGAACTGCGGACATTGCACCGCGTCGATAAAGAAGGCCATTGTGACGATAGACCCACATGCGACTGTCACCTTTGACCTGACTGCGCGTTCCGTCGAGGTAGATAGCGCATTGGATGAAAGCGCTCTGAAGGCAGCGATTCACGATGCGGGCTACGGATCGGAAAGACTGACTTAGTCCCGTCAATTCCAGTCATTATTGAAATACTCCCTGCCATTTTCGCGTCTTCTGTCTGAATGGTGAACGTTGCTATGTACCTATTGCGCAACAGTTTTGAGCGCTTGCAGCGAGAATTCGCCTGCCTCGCTAGAATGTGCCAAACCTTCCCGCGCTGTAAGCGTTGACTAATTTGTCAAAACGTCCAAGTTTCCGTTCATGAGAATGCGTGTCGCCACTTCGGTATGGGTGAAATTCCTCACTTGCTTCGCTTTTGCGTTGGCGCTGGTTCTGTCTCCACCTTCTGCGGCACACGCGGCCTCGGGAATGCATGATGGTCAGCATTCTGGATCGATCAGCGCCCTTCTCAGCGAACCGACTGTTGGTCAGGGAACTGATATCCACGCCGACCACATGAAACACCCGGCGACAGTTGACGTGGATGACATATCCTCCGACATGGGTGAAACAGAGCATCAATCAACTCAGTGTTGTAACGGAATATGCATTTCTGTCGTCATTCCAGACGCAGACTTGGTATTCCCGGATCCTATTGCTGCGAAAGAATATATGATCCTGAGCGGTCAGACGCATTCCGTCGAAACATCAGGGTTTCTGCGGCCCCCTCGATTCCTGATCTGAAACGGCGCCCAATCCGGGTGTGAGCCTTGCGCAGACTCTGCGTGAGACATCGTTCATCAATCAGGATACCTTCATGAAAATTCATCTACTTATGGGGGCTTCGGCCCTCGGGCTTGGCGCATGCGCCTATGAGCCTACCCCTTTGCCCTCCGTTGCGACACAACAGGCTGTCGTCAACGCGACCGTTTCGTCTCCGATCAGCTATCAAGATCCATTGGCTGGCTACACCTATCGTGGTCCGACCGGCCCCCGTGATTGGCGGTCTGTCAATCAAGAGCAGACGGAGGGCAACTGATGCGGGTATCTAAGATTCCGCTGGTTCTTGGCTTGCCACTTTTCTTGGGTGCCTGCGCAACCGCAGTACCGGGAAGCTACACCGAACCGAAGGCCGGTTTTGCCAATGTGGCCAGCCAGATCACGCCAGCGATCGGCAAACGGACCGTGTTTGCGGAAACGCAGGCCGAAAACGAAGCTCTCAAGAAACAGGTGCACAGCATGGTGCATCAGAAGACGATCTCGGCCGATACGGCGGTTCAGGTTGCGTTGCTGAACAATAAGGGTCTGCAAGCGTCTTACGCCAATGTTGGCCTCTCGGCCGCTGAGGCCTGGCAGCAATCGACGCCGGAAAACCCGATCGTCTCAATTGGCGTCCTGGGAATCGGTGCGCCTGAGCTCGGTGCCTACAGGGCGATAGAAGGGCTGATCCGGTCGAACGTCCTCGATGCCACCACGCGCAAACAGCGTATGGCCATTGCTGATGCAAGCTTCCGGCAGGCTCAGCTTGGTGCGGTTAATGACACCCTCGCGC
>NZ_NHBI01000020.1:0-21532 GCF_002167505.1 Sulfitobacter sp. TMED3
GCCAAAGCGCAAAACAACATCAAACGCAGTGGCCCCTTTTTATGCCGCGACCTGGCCCACTTTTACTCTGCGATTGACACAAAGTGCCAGGATATGGGGCAGGCTAGACCTCAATGTCGCCCTCCGGTGTGCCAAGGGGCGTGAAGGTGCAATCAGGCGAGATGGCTGCGGTGGAGGCGAGGAAGGTGAAGCAATTGGCCTGCGGTTCGCGATACTGCGCACAGGAGGCGAGCAGGCCGAGGGCGGCGAGGAACAATAAGATACGGGTCATGAAAGCCTCCAGAAATCAGGGTGGTCGCGGTAATCGGCGCCGACGAGCGCTTCGCCTTTCTCCATGCCGCCGAGGATGGTGAGATTGGGCCCGAGAGCACTGAGATCGGCATCGACGACGATCGAGCCCTGATCGTCACGGATCAGCGCCAAGCGGCTGTTGCTGCCCGTGTTAAGAAGGACATCGAGTTCCTTCTCCGTCAGGTTCAGCATGGCGTAATCCGAGGCGTTGGCGCGGATATTGGGGAGCAGGATCTGCGTCGGCACGGCCTCGACGATAGTCTTGCCGGTCCGGGTGCGCTCGAGCTGGCTGGCGTATTGCGTCATCATTACCGCAACGGTGTTCTGCTTGCGCGCGGTCACGAGCCAGTTCGACAGCCGCTCGGCGAAATACGCGTTGTCGAGCGCCTTCCAGGCCTCGTCGATGACGATGATGGTGGGGCGGCGATCCTCGATCTCGCGCTCGACCCGGCGAAAGAGATAGGAGAGGACCGCCATGCGTTCTTTCTCGGCCTCGCTGTCGAGAATGCCGGTGAGATCGAACCCGACGACATCGCCTTCGAGCGAGAACGTGTCTTCCAGCGTCTGCCCGAAGATCCAGCCATAGCGGCCCTCTTCGGTCCACTCGAGCAAACGCTGGTGCAGATCGCCGCCATCGTCGGTGGAGACAAAGAGCGATGCGAAATCCCGCCAGTTCCGTAGGGCCGGGTTTGTGGCCTGCGCGTTCTGGCGCACGACTTCCTGGATGCGGTTGGTCTGCGCAGGGGTCAGAGGCTTGTCGGCGCGGTAGAGCAGTGTGGTGAGCCAGTCCGAGAGCCACGCGGTGCCCCGCGCATCGGTCTCGGTCCAGAGCGGGTTGAGACCCGTGGGCTGGCCGGCGTTCAGGGAGGCGTAGCGCCCGCCATTGGCGCGCACCGCCATCTCCATGCCAAGACGGTAATCGAAGACGAAGATCCGCGCCCCTGCGCGACGGGCCTGGGTCATCAGAAAGGCTGACAGCACCGATTTGCCGGACCCGGGCCGCCCCATGATCAGGGTATGGCCGCTGGTCGGTTCTTTGTCGGGCGATCCCTGCTCGTGATAGGAAAACCGGTAAGCGCTCTGTTCGGGCGTGGGCAAGTAGGTGATGACCTTGCCCCAGGGTGTTTTCTGAGCAGGCTTGCCGAGCTGGGTCCGATGAAACGCCGCGAAGTCGGCGAAATTACGGTTGGTGATCGCACTGGCACGCACGCGTTTCGGCTGGTTGCCGGGATGCTGACTGAGGTAGTGGGCTTTGGCCGCGACCCGCTCGCCGATCATCTTCACGCCTTCGGCGGCAGCGGCGTTGACGATCTCGGCGCTGAGCGTTTGCAACTCGTCCAGCGTATCGCAGAAGATCGTCACCACCATGTGGTGCTCGCCGAAGCTCTGGCGTTTGGCCTCCAGATCATCGGCGGCGATGTCGAGCGCTTCCATCAGCGACAGGGCCGCGTCCTGGGAGGCCTGCATCTGGCGCTTTTGCCGCTTGATGCGGCCTGCCATGAGGTTCGAATTGATCGGCGTGAAGGAATGGGTGACGATCATGTCGACCGGCAGGTTCAGCATGTCGAAAATGGTGCAGGAGGTGCCTTCCGAGTATTCCCCGATGGTGAAACTCTTGCCGTAGCGGTGTCCCACGACGCCTTCGGAGAGCTCGAAGTGATCGCCTTGAAACGTCACTCGCGTGTTGGCGACGTTGAAGGACAGGAAGCCATAGGTGTTCGCCGGATAGAGCGGCAGTTCCTGGCCAGTGTTGAGGGCCCCCAGAAAGCCGATCAACTCGCCGGACTTGGCCGAAAGCACACGTGGATTCAGCTCCGTCAGGCCAGACAGGAACACGTTCACGGCCTCGCCCAATCGGCGAAGGCGCTTCTCGGTCGCTTCCTTGAGGCGATCCGGCGCGCTGCGGTTCAGGAATGGCAGGACGCTTTTTGGAGGCGGGCGATGGATGATCGTAAGGGTGAGCGTCTTGTCGCGCAGCCCGCTGGTCTCTAGCTTCTTGCGCCAGNGCCGGTCGNCTTCTCCCGCGAAACTGTCCTCGCGCAGCGGCTCGAGGTCCGGCGTGATCGCCTTCGAGACCTTATGGACGTAATGGCTGAACTCCGGCCCCAATTGCGCAATGATCCGGGCAAAGAGCGCGGTCACCTTGTCGAGATAGGCGTCATCGGTCGTGTAGCTATTGACCCCGTCGAGCCGGATGCACTGGAAAAGCTCGTTGACCCGGGTCCGCACGGTCTGGTCATCGACGAGGCTCACATAGGGCAGCATGTGCGCGAGGCGGGTCTCGTGCGCGTACCAGTCCGGCGTCATCGTGCGGAGATCAAGCGCGGCTTCACGGGGCATAGCTGTCCCCGCCGTGGATGGAGCGGTTCCGCGTGGGCGGCGTCTCTTGCAGCGCCGTCATCATCACGTCGATGAAGCGTGGGTCCCAATCCGCAGCCTTCCAGAGCACCGGGTAGAGCAGGGCCGCCACACCCAGCACCGCGATGTGCTGGACCCAGACGAACAAGAGCACCGAGCCGAAAAGCCAGACCATCGCGTACATGATGGGCAGGCCCAGAAGCTTGGGCGGGCGCACGAGGCCGAGAAAGAGAGGCGAGCGCTCAGCCACCGGCGAAAACTGCGGCAACGATAGTGGGAGCGGCGGCAACACCGGCAATGCCGACGAGAACCCAGAGGGCCTGTCGCAGATCGATGATATTGAAGAACCAGCTGAGGAACACGCCCAGAACGGCGAGTGTGGCGATCACGACGCCGAGCGGGCCGGTCAGCGCATCAACGATGCCCTGCAACAGGCTCTGAATCGGGGAAAGATCAATGCTTTGCGCAAGCGCAGGCTCAGCGAATACCAGAAAGAGCGCCAGCGAGGCGACAAAGAGGTGTGAAATCCAACTTGTTTGGAAAAAGCGGTATCGCCAATGCACTGCCGCGCTGCGCGCTCTCGTGACATTGCCGATAAGTGTTTTTAGGAATGATTTCCAAAAAGGCTGGGACATCATGAATTTGATCCTTCCAATCGGGCTACGACGGCCATGACACGGGCCACGTGGTTCTGGGTTTCTCGGTAGGGGGGAATGCCGCCATACTGGCGGACCGAATCCGGGCCGGCGTTGTAGGCAGCGAGGGCAAGACGCGGATCGCCGAACGTCTCCAGCATCATCGCGAGGTATCGGGCGGAGCCGTCGAGGTTTTGTTGAGGGTCACGCGGGTCAACGCCCAGATCACTGGCCGTGGCGGGCATTAACTGGCCAAGGCCAATGGCACCTGCACTTGAAATCGCATTCTGCCGATAGGCGCTCTCAACCTCGATATTGGCTCGATAGAGAGCCATCCAATCCGTCACGGAAAGCCCCGCGCGACGCAGGCCGGGATGGCCGGCATAGCGCAAGGCCGTGGTCTGAATCCCAGAGAGAACATCGGCGCGGGGCAGGGGAGTCAGGCGGGCAAAGGCCGCAACTTGGACGCCCTCTTGCTCGGCCTCTACCTCGCCGAGGATCGCGATCCCATCGGAGGCCGAACCCTGACCAATCCCGTCATTGTAGTTTCGAGCAAAGCTGCTTTGGGAGCGCGACGGGGTAAGAGAGCCGTCGCTATCCATGACCAGGACCATTTGCGCGGAGGCTGGCATGGCGACCAGCCAGAGGCAGACGAGGTTAGTTGTCAGCGCCCTTGTCTGATGGGGCTTTGTCTGGCGGGGCGAGTTTATGCGTGCGGCTTGTTCCCGCCTCAAGCGGCAGGTCGACATGCGCAAAACCAAGGCCAATGAAGAAAGACACCACGCCGGAGACCGTCTTGAACTCGCGGATCTTGATATCGTTGTAGGTCGTCCGCGTNCGGGCGGTGACGAGGAGCTTTTCCACCCCGTCATCAGAGACAACGCGCATGATCCAGACCCCGTAATAGCTGGGGCCTTTCTTATGTGCCGACTCCTGGCACAGGATTTCTGCGCTATAGCCGCTTTCCACGAGNTCGCGGAACCTGGCTTCCGTAACCACATTTGGTGCTTCGATGTCCCAGTTCATGGCCCGGCTCACGCTTTCTTCAATGGCGCGACCCTAGGCATTTTCACTTGAAGCCCAGAGTTACGATAGTATACTTTCAACCGCAAGATGTAATATCATGCGTCAGCTGTAGTTTAGTCACGCGGACACTAGTCACGGCTAGTGTCCGCGATCAAGGAGATAACAGGTTTGACAAACCCAAGGTTGACTGGACTGCTGCCATTGCAATCTATGGTCCCTCTGATCTGCGTTCCCGGGCTGGTTTTGGCGGAATCCTGCTTCGCCCCAACCCGCCCTTTTCTACCAAGCGATTCGCTGGCGGCGCGGGAATATGCGGACATCATCCGTGGCGATTTCGAAGATTACATCCAGGATATCCAGAACTACTTCCGTTGCCTCGACGGTGAACGGGCCCGTGCCTTCGAGGAAGCGCGCGAAGTCAGCGAGGACTATGGCCGATTTCTGCAATTGGTAGGGGATTGATGGGCGACCTCGGGAGCATCAGACTTGCAGCCCATGGAAACCAGACGCCGATAACNCCCTCANATATCTACTTTTTAGATAACAGATTTCATCCGCTAGCGACGTCACAAAAGGTATGTGACGCGTGGCAAAGACAATCAGAAGCACGGGACAGGTGGCACTCTGCCAGGCGTTGGTCGACGCCCGAATCAAGGCAGGCCTTGGACAGGCTGAATTGGCGACTAAGCTCAGATGCCACCAATCCCTCATTGCCCGCCTTGAAAGCGGCCAGCGCCGGGTCGACGTCGTCGAGCTGGTTGTCCTCGCCCGCGCCATCGGCTTTGACCCCTATGAGGTTCTCGGGATCGTTGAAGCCGCCACGGAGCCCGACCATAGGATTTGAGAGCAATGCAAATTTGGGGCGTACCGCTTTGGATGTCCCTTCGTGAAATCCGCTACCTCAAGGAAGAGCAGTTAGCCAACATCCACCAATTGCGTCATGCTGTGCAGGCGAAGCCTGAGAACACGATGCCGCGATTGCAGCGCCAAAGTGCAGGAAGTCAGTAAACAGTGGACGATGATAATGGTGAAGGCGTCGCGATTGCCAATCTGATCGGGACCGACGGGCGCAGCGTTGTTGGTTGGGTTTATAGCTGGACTACAGGCGCGCACGCGGTGATGTGGGACGTCCATGGACCCCAGCCGGTATCGAAAATCCGGCCGGATATAAGTGACGAACAGAAGCAAGAAATCGACTTCGAGGCGCTCATGCGGATCGGAAGAGACGAGGGCGGGTGAGGAGGGCTACCCTGCGGCGTTTGCCGAAATGCCGAACCGCACTGCGACGACTAACGCGCGAGGTGGCATTGCACATGTCCGCGAAACCAATCTTACAGTCCGAGCCATTTCGCGCAAGTTCAGTAGTTCACCTGTTCAAAGCCGTAGTTGCCCTCGTAGTCACGCCAGTCGACGAAAACGGATTGATGATAGATACTGGGGCAATTCTGGCCCCATCGTTCGAGACCGGCATGGGCGGCTGGTAGGGCGGTTATGGAGGACCTCTGCCAGGCGAAGTCACCTTGCGTTCCATATGTGCCGAGGACCACGGTGGCACTACGGTTGCAATCGCCGTCGCGTCCGGATTCGTGCTGTCGCGCATACCGGACATCAAAGACGCGAATGGACTGCACGAAGTTGAACTCAGGTCCGCTGATATCGATGTCCGCGCGATCTTGAACGAGCCGGATGGCCTGCTCGGCGGGAACAAGGTAGTCCGGGGCTTCTGTGGTGCGCCAAGCGGCCGCAATTGGGTCAGCGGTATCGCGCGCTGGAAAGGATTGTCGCAGACCAGTGCTGTTGTACTGGAAGAACGCTTCAAAGATGCGGTCTGAACTGTTTGGTGCTGGAGCGGTCTCAAAGGAAGCGCCCATAGGGCAGCGCCAGATTTGAAGCGGAGGTTCCACCGGCCAAGGCGTAATTCGTCGGATGAATTCGGCGCGTGCTCGGGCGCAAGGAACGGAAGCAGGCCAGCCGCCAGACAAGCACAAGAGGATCGCGCAATCGATCGGGTATGTCTGCGCGCGAGCGGGCATCGGCAGCAAAGAACTTGTCACAGTCAAAGCGACTGCGACCGACGGGAGGAGCTTCTTAAATAGATGACGCATGCTGAGGGCCCTCTGTGACTAGGCTCAGCATATCTACGATAATATACTATCGCAACACTAAGATTTTGGACCGGTAATAGTTATTATGTAATTTAATGACAGTATCAATCAGCTTTCCTTCGCTAATCAGCAATCCAAGCTTGACCTTCCCGTTGCTGGAAGCCCCATCTTAGGAGTTGGCATCATTTTGGAGGGCTAGAGCATGATACAGGTAACAGAACCGCACCCGCGAGAGCGGTCATCCGATCAGGCCAAGGATCCAGTTTGCGGCATGTCCGTCACTATGTCTCCGCAGGCCCGTCAGGCGGATTATGACGGTGAAACCTTCTACTTCTGCTCCGATAAGTGCCAGACCAGGTTCGAGGCCGATCCGATCTACTATGCCTCAGGTACGGCATCGGATCACAGCATGACCCCGAAAGCCGGAACTCAGTACACCTGCCCAATGCACCCCGAGATAGTTCGTGACGAGCCCGGCGCCTGTCCGATCTGCGGCATGGCGCTTGAACCGATGGTGCCGTCGGATGAACCCAGCGAAGAACTGACCGACTTTACCCGCCGGATGTGGATCAGTGCCGCCGCAGCCGTTCCTTTGGTTATCTTGACTATGGGAGAGCTGGTCGGTTTGCCGGTCCGGGACTGGATCGGACATCGGCTGGCGACATACATCGAGTTCCTGCTGGCGACGCCTATCGTGTTGTGGGCAGCGAAGCCGTTTTTCGTGCGGGGATGGGCGTCGATCGTGAACCGCTCGCCCAACATGTGGACGCTGATCGCGATTGGTGTCGGCGCGGCCTACATCTATTCGCTGGTCGCGACGTTCCTTCCGGGCGTGTTTCCGGAGGCTTACCGGATGGGCGCGGGAGTCGGTACCTATTTTGAAGCCGCCGTCGTTATCATCACTCTGATTTTCGTCGGACAGGTTTTGGAATTGCGGGCGCGGGAACGGACCGGCGATGCCATCCGGGCGCTGCTCGATCTAGCGCCGAAAACCGCGCGACGCATTCTGCCCGACGGCACGGAATACGACGCACCGCTGGAAAACATCGTCGAGGGCGATCGCCTGAGAGTTCGCCCGGGCGACGCGGTCCCCGTCGACGCCAAGGTCATTGACGGCACGTCTTCCATCGACGAGAGCATGATCACTGGCGAACCGTTGCCGGTCGAAAAAGGCCCCGGCGATACGGTCACCGGCGGCACGATCAACAAGAACGGCTCCCTTGTCATAGAGGCCGCCCGTGTCGGTGCCGACACGATGCTGAGTCAGATCGTAGAGATGGTCTCCAACGCGCGGCGATCCCGTGCACCGATCCAGGGGCTTGCGGACAAGGTTTCTTCCTATTTCGTGCCTACCGTTGTCGTGGTCGCCATCGTTTCCTTCGCCGCTTGGCTCGGCTTCGGGCCCGAACCGGCGCTCGTCTTTGCCATCGCCTCGGCGGTGTCAGTGCTGATCATCGCCTGCCCCTGTGCTCTGGGTCTGGCGACCCCGATTTCGATCACGACGGCCGCAGGTCGCGGTGCGCAGGCGGGTGTCCTGATCAAGGACGCCGAAGCGCTGGAACGCATGGCCAAGGTCGATACGCTGATCGTGGACAAGACCGGCACCCTGACCGAGGGCAAGCCGAAGCTGACCGATGTGAACGCTCTGGGCGAAGAGACCGAGGAAACCATTCTGACTCTGGCCGCGGCACTGGAAAAAGGCTCGGAGCACCCGCTGGCAGAGGCCATAGTCGAAGGCGCGAAGCAAAAGGGCATCAAGGTCGGCAATGCCGAAAACTTCGAGGCGGTGACCGGCAAGGGTGTGAGCGGGACCGTCTCGGGCCGGGCCGTCGCGCTTGGCAACACCGCGATGATGCGCGACATGTCCCTCGACACCTCCGCAGCCGAGCAGGCGGCAGATGTTCTGCGCAGCGAAGGCAAGACGGCCATGTTCGTGGCCATAGAAGGAAAACTGTCCGGCATCGTCGCCGTCGCCGACCCGATCAAGGAAACGACGGCCGAGGCCATCAAGGAACTGCACGAGGCGGGCCTGCGGATTATCATGGCTACGGGGGATAACGAACGCACGGCAAGGGCCGTGGCGCAGCGGCTTGGCATCGACGAAGTACGTGCCGGCGTTCTGCCGGAAGACAAGAAGGCGCTGGTGGACGAACTGCACGCCGATGGCAAGAAGGTCGCAATAGCCGGAGATGGCGTCAACGACGCGCCGGCCCTCGCCGCAGCGGATGTCGGCCTTGCCATGGGCACGGGTGCGGACGTGGCAGTGGAAAGCGCGGGCATCACTCTCTTGCGCGGCGATTTAAACGGTATCGTCAAGGCACGGACGCTGGCGGTGGCGACGATCCGCAACATACGCCAGAACCTGTTCTGGGCCTTTGCCTACAACACGCTCGGTGTGCCCCTGGCTGCGGGTGTGCTTTACCCCGTCTTTGGCCTGCTGATGTCGCCCATGTTCGCCGCCGCCGCCATGAGCTTGTCTTCGGTCTCTGTCATCGCGAACGCGCTCAGACTGCGACGATTGAGGCTTTAGACGATCCGCGTTTTGAACGTGGAAACGGTCGATACTTCTACTTCAGCAAAACGTGTATTGCTGATCTATGAGAACTTCAGCATAGCATGTTGCATGTTATTCAAAACGCGCCTTTTTCTGGTTGCTCTGTTGGTTGGCGCTGTTCTGGCGCAAACCACCTTCGCGTCCATTTCAAGCGTGGACCCAGCGCCTGAAATGGCCATGCAGAGCGATTGCTGCCCGAGTGATTGTCCGGATATGCCGGAATGCGATGCTGCCTGCATTTCCACGACGCAATGTCGTGTGGTCCCGATCGTGGCCGGGCTCGAACGGGTGATCCTGGCGAACCTGCCTCGCTCCGGACGTGCCGGGTTCTTGCGGACCGAGGCGACGGCGATCCTGCAACACGCGGACGGCGGATTGCAAAGACCGCCCAAGGCATAGCGGTTCTGGTGCTTGTCGCACCAAAAGCCGCGCGCCGATGTAACGTTTAGACCAGTTCCAGGTCGATACGATGGTCGGCGTTCCCGTTGCCCGTCAATACAGGCGTATCATGCCCCGTTATATTCACAGCGCCCTTGCTGCCCTCGTGGTCGCAGCCCAGCTTTCCGTGCCGGTGGCACAGGCCGCTGCATCTGACTACATTCTCGTTCTTGTCGAGACGACTTATGCCTTCGGAGACGATGCGGTTCTAGAAGTTCGTCTGATTGATACCCGCACCAATGCGCCCGTGGAGGGCGCCGTCATCTTTGCCACAAGGTTGGATATGGCGCCGGACGGGATGGAGACGATGACTTCACCGGTCTTGGCGTTACCCGGCGAAGAGCAGGGTCTCTATCGCTTCTCTGCCGATCTGACGATGGACGGAAACTGGCGCTTTTCCGTTGCGGCCAAGGTGCAGGGCGAGATGGAAACCGTTCAGGCACAGATCGTGATCGAGGTACAGCCATGAGCGCCTTTGGCAAACTGGTGCTGATCGCCGTCGTTGGCAGCGCGGCTGGATGGGTTGGCCTTGCGGCGGGCGGCAAAGGCTGGACGCCTGCGATGCTGACGGATGTGGCGCAGACGCAGCTCACAGCACTTTTGGGACGTAGAGCTGATGCGATGCCGGCCGAAATCCGATCGGCGATGGGCCCGATTATCTACTATCGACACCCTGACGGTCTTGCCGAGTGGTCCGCGGTGCCGACCGACACCGTCGATGGCGAGGCGTTTCTGCCGGTGCTGGCAAGCGAAGATGTGTCGTTTGACCCAGAGGCGCCCAACCCCCTAGAGGCGAAAATTGGCGAACGAACCGTTCTCTACTACCGGCATCCGATGGGCCTGCCCGATACGTCGCCGGTGCCTAAGCAGGATTCCATGGGCATGGACTACCTTCCCGTTTTTGCCGATGAGGCAAAAGATGCCGGATCGGTGACGGTATCGCCCGGCAAACTACAGCGCACCGGCGTACGTACGTCAGTTGCGGTGCTCAAGCCCATGGCAATGACGGTGCGAGCGCCGGGGATCGTCGCGCTGGATGAGCGTCGGGTAAGCGTCATTTCATTGCGTGCAGATGCTTTCATCGAAGAAGTTGAGGATGTAACGACCGGATCAATCGTTGAAGCGGGCGAACCGCTGGCGATGCTCTATTCTCCGGATATCGTCTCGGCGGCCGCACAGTATGTTTCGGACCTGCGAAGTGGTGAAGGGCGCGTGGAAGGCAGCCGTCAAAGGCTGGCAAACCTGGGAGTTCCCGTGTCAGTGATCGACAAGATCGCGGCGGACAGGCGTGCGCCGGTGCAAATCAGCCTGATGGCACCGCGGTCGGGCGTGGTTCTGGAACGAATGGCCGTCGAAGGCATGATGTCCGAGGCTGGCGAAACGCTGTTTCGTATTGCCGATACCTCGGTTGTCTGGGTCTTTGCGGACGTGCCGGAATCCGCTCTGATGGGCCTTGCGGACGGAAACGCGGCCACGATCACCTTTCCCGGCCTGCCGGGCGAAACCTTCAGCGGCTTGATCGACAAGATATACCCTGAGGTCGATATGCAGACCCGAACTGCACGCGTCCGCATCGATCTGCCCAATACTGAGGGACGCCTGCTGGTCAACATGTTTGCTGATGTGGCTTTGGCGACGGGCGACGGCGCGCCCGTGGTGCAAGTGCCGGAAACGTCAGTGATCGACACCGGCGATCGCCAGGTGGTGATCCGGGACATGGGAGAGGGTAAATTCGCGCCGCAGGATGTGGTCGTGGGGCGACAGGCCTCCGGAATGGTGGAAATCCGCGAAGGTATTGCCGAGGGCGACCGGGTCGTCACCACCTCGACCTTTCTGATCGACGCGGAAAGCAACCTGAACGCCGCCCTGGCTGCGCTGGCCTCCCCGGAGGCAAGCGAATGATCGCGCGTGTCATCGAATGGTCCGCCCGGAACCTTGTTCTGGTGTTCTTTGCCACGGCCCTGATCATCGCCGCCGGGGTCTGGTCACTGCGCAACTTGCCGATCGACGCTATTCCCGATCTGTCGGACGTGCAGGTGATCGTGCTGACCGACTACCCGGGTCAGGCCCCTCAGGTGGTGGAGGACCAGGTCACTTATCCGCTGACCTCGGCCATGCTGACGGTGCCGCGATCCCGCGTCGTGCGCGGGTTTTCGTTCTTCGGCATTTCCTTTGTCTACATCATCTTCGAGGACGGCGTTGACCCGTACTGGGCGCGGTCGCGCGTGCTGGAATACCTCAACGCCGCAGCGGCTCGCCTGCCGGACGGGGTGACACCAGCCCTTGGTCCGGATGCGACGGGGGTGGGCTGGGTCTACCAATATGCGATCACCGGCGAGAACCTGAGCCTTGCTGAATTGCGGTCGTTGCAGGATTGGGTAGTGCGTTTCGGGGCCAGCCGTGCAGACGGCGTGTCCGAAGTGGCCAGTGTCGGTGGCTTCGTTAAGCAATACTCGGTCACAGTTGACCCGGTCCGGATGCGCGCGCAGGGGATCACGCTGTCTGATATCGGCAAGGCCATCTCCGAGAGCAACATGGACACCGGCGGGCGCACGGTGGAGCTGTCCGAGTTCGAATTCATGGTGCGCGGACGCGGCTATCTGGCGGGGACCGAGGATATCGGCAACATCACCCTGCGCAGCATTGGCGGGGTGCCGATCAACCTGAAGGACGTCGCACGGATCGAAATCGTCCCCAACGAACGCCGCGGCATCGCCGAGTTGAACGGTGAGGGCGAGGTCGCCAGTGGTATCGTGCTTCAGCGGGTGGGTGCCAATGCGCTGGATGTGATTGAAAACGCCAAGGCAGAACTGGACGTGGTGGCCCAAAGCCTGCCGGAAGGAGTCGACATCGTGCCGGTCTATGACAGGTCCGACCTGATCCTGTCGGCAATCGAGACGTTGAAAACAACGCTGCTCGAAGAAAGCCTTGTCGTGGCGGGGGTAACGATCATTTTTCTGTTGCACGTCCGCTCCGCCCTCGTGGCGATCATCATGCTGCCTGTCGGATTGCTCATGGCCTTCACGGCAATGAAATTTCTCGGGATCGGGGCCAATATCATGAGCCTCGGCGGCATTGCCATCGCGATCGGCGCGATGATCGACGCGGCCATCGTGATGATCGAAAATGCGCACAAACACCTCGAACGGGCCGCCCCTGACAAGCCACGCATCCAGGTGCTGATCGAAGCGGCAAGCGAGGTCGGCCCCGCGCTGTTCTTCAGCTTGCTGATCATCACTGTCTCGTTTCTGCCAATCTTTTCGCTTGAAGGACAGGAGGGACGCATGTTCGGCCCGCTCGCCTACACCAAAACCTTCTCGATGGCGGCAGCAGCGTTCCTGTCGGTGACGCTGGTGCCTGCGTTGATGGTGGTTTTCGTGCGGGGTCGGATCATCTCTGAACACAGGAATCCGGTAAACCGCGTGCTAATCGCGGTCTACCGCCCGATTATCAGCGCCGTGTTGAAGGCCAAGAGCCTTACGATCATCGTGGCCATTGCGGCACTGGTAATCACCATCTGGCCCGCGCGCCAGCTGGGGTCTGAATTCATGCCTGTCCTGAACGAGGGCACGCTTATGTACATGCCGACCACGCTGCCCGGGCTTTCGGTCACCAAGGCCGCCGAGCTGATGCAGACCCAGGACCGCATCATCAAGACCTTCCCCGAAGTGTTGTCGGTTTTCGGCAAGGCAGGCCGCGCGCTGACTGCGACCGATCCAGCACCGACGGAGATGTTCGAGACGATCATCCAGCTCCGCCCGGAAGACGAATGGCGTCCCGGTGTCACCATCGAAAGCCTGCGGCAGGAAATGGATGCCGCGCTGCAATTTCCCGGCGTGTCGAACGCCTGGACGATGCCGATCCGGGCGCGAATCGACATGTTGTCCACCGGCATCCGCACACCAGTGGGGATCAAGGTCTTCGGTACCAGCCTGACCGAGATGGAAAAGGTAGCCCGTGAGGTCGAAGCCGTCGTGCGCACGGTGCCAGGAACGACCAGCGCCTATGCCGAACGGGTGATTGGCGGCTATTATCTGGACATCACGCCCGACCGCGCTGCCCTTGGCCGCTACGGTCTGTCGGTGCAGGATGTGCAGGAGGTGATCGGCATGGCATTGGGGGCCAAGGCCATCACGCAGACCGTCGAGGGCCGCGAGCGCTACGACGTCGCAGTGCGCTATCCGGCGACACTGAGGTCCGATCCGGAGGCCATCGGACGCGAGGTTCAAGTGGCGCTGCCGGGCGGTGGCACAATTCCACTCGGGGACGTAGCCACCATCGAACGCACTCGCGGAGCCACGTCGATCCGCACCGAAAACGGACAGCTTGCCGTCTATATCTTCGTCGATATCGTCGGACGCGATCTCGGTGGCTACGTGGCCGAAGCGCAGGCGGCGGTCGCGGCTTCCGTCACCCTGCCACCCGGCTATTCATTGGGCTGGAGCGGGCAGTTCGAGTACCTTGACCGTGCGAAACAGCGGCTGGCCACAGTTGTGCCGTTAACGCTGGCGCTGATCTTTCTGCTGCTTTACCTGAACTTCCGCCGTCTGACGGAAACGCTGATCGTGATGCTGTCGCTGCCCTTCGCGCTGGTGGGCGGCATTTGGCTCATGTGGTTCATGGGCTTCAACATGTCGGTTGCGGTGGCCGTCGGGTTTATCGCGCTGGCCGGGGTGGCGGCTGAAACCGGTGTGATCATGTTGATCTATCTCGATCAGGCGTTGAATGAAGCGCGTGACCGCGCGGGCGGCCGCGACCTGACCCGCGACGAACTCTACGCCGCGATCATGGTGGGTGCAGTAGATCGCGTTCGCCCCAAGATGATGACAGTTGTCGCAATCATGGCCGGCCTAATGCCGATCCTCTGGGCGCATGGAACCGGGTCCGAGATCATGCAGCGCATCGCAGTGCCGATGATCGGAGGTATGGTGTCGTCAACCTTGCTAACCCTGATCGTCATTCCGGCGGTTTATGCCATCATCAAAGGCTGGAGCTTCAAGAAGGCCGGTACAGCGCCTGATTTGGCCCTCGGGCAGGCCGCAGAATAAGGGCAACAGCATTAAGGAGGCATTGGGAATCGAGATGAATGCTTGAAACCTATGGCGTCAGAGCGACTTCAACGACGCGAATGGTGGTACTGCCGTCCGCGCCGCTGATTGGTTGCGTCCAGGCCACAAACGCCCCGGTTCCGCCAAGCGCCATCCTCGGAAAACCGACCGATCCGCCGCCTCGATTTATGTGGAGCGCCTGAGGCGCGACACATCCGGCATCTGGCGTTACGTGGCACATGACGATCGCTTCACCGCCTCCCACATATTCGATCCAGAGCGCCAATGCGCTGCCATCTGCAAATTGCAGGACGTCCACCCGACCTGCGGCTGCGCCGAGGTCAATGCGGAGCGGTTCGTCGAACTGCGCACCGCCATCGTCCGAAAAGGCGATACGAACCTTCGGCTCGTTCTCGGCTGCCGTGAACCAGATAACGGAAATCCTGTCGCCCATGGTATCAATGGCCGGGCCATTGACGGGGCATCCGGCGATTTCCCATCCGTCGTTATGGATCGTGGCGGGCTCCGTCCACTCCCCGTCGGCCTGCCGGACAGCCGATATATCGCGAATTTCATCGGCGGTTCTGTCACGATAGACCGCCACGATGTCGCCTGATGCAGTCCGCGCTGCAGAAGTCTGGCAACAGGTACAGGTGCGCACATCCAACAGGCTTTCTGGCTGCATCGTTCCGTCAAAGTTGATCTGCCGCGCGCGCAACTGCATCGCATTTTCGAAGCTGTCGCCTTCTGTCTGACTGTCATACTCCCGGCCATCCAGCCACAGCGCCGTCAATCCACCAAATTGGTCGGGTACCAACGAAACAAAACCATGCTCACGTTGAGACCTGTCATCGTGAGGGACAATCGAGTCAGTCCAGCTTCTGCCTTCATCTTTGGAAAAAGCGATTTTGACGTCGTATTGGTAATCGCCCGGTCCATTCAGCTCTAACCATTGTGCCGCCAAACCGCCACCAGCAAGCGCCACTACCGAAGGGAAGTCGGCCCAGTTGATGTAAGTCTTTGACGATACATTAATTGTGCGGACGTCCGACCACTCACTGCCGTTGAGGATGGCCATGCGAACTTCCGCTTCGGTTCCGCTTTCTTCGGTCCAGCTCAGTAAAACCCTGCCATCCGACAAGGGTGCGAGTGATGGTTCGCGCGCATTGATGCCAACCGGTGATCCGCGGTCGGTCAATCTGAATAATCCGGTTTCCTCCGCGTATGATGCGGTGGACGAAGCGAGCAATGCACCAAGGATCAGAGTCGATGCAGCAGAACATTTACTCATGAACAGAATTTTCCCACCGTTATTGTTTTTCTGTGGCAAACCAAATGCTGATTGACCGTGCGCGAACTCCCCTTCTTTTGACCGACGAAAGTGCCTAGTCAATTCCGTTGGCCCGCTGCAAAGCTCGAATGTACGCCACGATAGCAAGGATGTCTGAGCGCGTCACGCCTTCAACCGCTGGCATGTTGTCAAATTCCCAGTGGTGCGCCCGAACTCCATTCTGCGCTGCGAGGACAAACGCCATGTCGCCGTGGTGGCTGGGTTCATAGATCTTGTGAACAAGCGGAGGAGCGACGCCATCTTGACCCTGCGCGTTTCGACCGTGACAAGCGGAACAGACCGCATCATAAGCGCTTGCGCCGATTTGCTCCTGCTCTGTGAAACTGTTTGGTAGCTTGACAGTAGCGAGAGCACCCGCGGAAAGCGCGATGCCCTCCTCCCTCTGGACGCCCGTCCGAGTGTGGCTCGGTTGCACAATGAACCATACTGCTGCAGCGACGGCGACCAGAGCGAAAAATATCGCTGCCCATTTCATACTATCAAACTCTTTCATGATGTTGCGATGGCCCTCTGCCTTTTAAGAGACGAAGCCGGGTATCTCAGTGGGGCTTGCTCGAATTGACTGACCTCTTGCGGCAAGGTGTTGTCTGCTTGAACAATTGCGGATTGCTGGATCGATTTGTTGAAAAAGGTCGTGATTTCCTGGTACCGGATCCGCGTGTCTTCCAGCGTCTGATAGTAATTGAAGAGTTCTTTAAGCGGTGCCGAGAAGTCTTTGTGTGCGGCCAGGACGGCCACCAGGGCACCGAGTGTAATACGCCCTTCGATGACGAAATATCCTCCCAATGAGTAGAACAGGAATGGGGTCAGCGCGGTAAGAAAATTGTTGAGGGCCTTGATGAAGAACTTCAGGCGGAAAATTTTCCTGCGGACGTGCTCAAGCTCTCTAAAACTCGCTCCGGCCGGTAGCAGTCCGGTCGGATTGACCTGCCGTTCATGCAACTGTTCGCTGAGCTGTCTGCCGAGCTGTCGGACTTCCTTGATTCTTGTACGTGAAAGGGCGTTGACACGCCGCTGTAGCTTGGGCAGCAGCACGAGCTGGATTGGCAGCACCGTCAGTGCGGCGGCACCCAACACAGGGTCCTGAACGAACATGAAAAACAGGATCGTCAACAGTGTACCACCTTGTAGGATTGGCAGCGTGAGGACATTTGCCGCGAAGCCACCTATGGGCTCAACTTCCTGTGCGAGAATAGGGACGATTTCGCTCTGGTTTCGGGAGTCGGGATCGCTGCGCCATTGCCGATAGACCAGCAGCCGGAAGCGCCGCAGAAAACGCTCAGCTACATATCCCTTGAACACGTTAAGGCCATATTTGTTTAGCCCATTCAGGATGATCGCCAAAAGGTAGAGACCACAGAGAAGCATTAGGAAAACGACCTGATCGACGTCTCGCCCCAAAACGGCAACGGGGAAACGATCAGAATCCAAAGCGTTGTTGACGATCTGCTTTGGCAGTTCGAGGGTCAAATATAGAATAGGCATCGCGATGAGGCTGACGACAATCATCAATGCCTGCTGCCTTCTGGAGTAGCGCAGGACCGTGCTGAAAAGACTGCCTTCAAGCCCCCGTATGGGTTCGGGGTGGAACGTAGGGGTGTGACGGCGCTTCCAAAGCTTGAGAATGCCGCGAATAGCAAGATATGAGCCGACAGTGATCAGCAGCGCGGGTGCCAAGACCAGTATCAGATGAATGAACGGGTGAACCCAGTCTGGCGTCGCATCGCTGTAGTCGTACCCAAACGCGGCAGATACGTTGTGTACAAGCACGTGATACCTGTCCAGGAGTGACATCAAAAATTCTAACCCTTTGATTTCGGCGCAAGGTGATCGTGCACCATGATGACGCCCCACATGCCCGCTTCCCGGTGGCCGGGTATCAAGCACACGAACTCCAGGTTTGTCATATCGGAGAACTCCCAGATCAGGTCGGCATTTTGTCCACTTGGGATCAAAACCGAGTTGGCGCGATCATGTTGCATATCGGGGTGTTCGCGCATCCACTGCTGATGTTTCGCAATTTCGTCAAAGGAGCCGAGAAAGAACTCGTGATCCAGAGCGCCCGTATTGCCGATCAAAAACCGAACGACCGATCCCTTTTCAATCTGGATCGCGTCCGGCTCGAAAAGCATGTATCCGCTTTCTGTCTCCCTGATGGATATTTCGATCGTCCGGTCGAATGAGGAACCGACACCGGGCTTCCCGATCGCATCATGGCCAGGCAATTCAAAGGCCCGCGCATGAGGTTGCTGGCCTTTGCCACTAGAAGCGTTCACTGAGAAAGCCGGAAAGACGAGCACAAGGGCGGTGGTGCAGATTATCAGGAAATTCATAATGCTCGGCTATTTCCGTAGCGCTTGATTTTATTGCCTCAAAACGTTGGGGCCGGGCGTGTTCGCCTCGGCCCCATTGTCTATCTTCACTTCATCCGCGTGACAGTAAGCTTGCCCTTGACCCGGTCGGCAACGAACTCGATGTCCTGACCTTCCGCCATCTTGGCCATCATCGCTTCGTCCGCGCGGAACACCATCGTCATCGCGGGCATATCGAGGTTGACCAGAGGGCCGTGGATGATTGTGACCTTGCCGGCCTTGGCGTCGATCTTCTTGATGGTCCCGCTCGTATATTCCACGTCAGCCTGAGCCATCTGGTCCCCCACTGAGACCGCACGGTGCATTCCGGATTCGTAGTGACCCGGAATCAGGCACGCCGCTTCGAACGTACCAGCATTCGCGAACGTCCAGACGACCTCACCCGAAGCGCCTGCATCGAGACGGATTCGGTTCGGGTCGTCGTGTTCCATATCCATCTTGGCCATTTCGATCTTGTGCTCGGCGTTGCGCTCGACTGTATCAAGGACGAATTCATGCTCCAGCTCACCCTTGTTCGTGATGTTGAAGCGGATGGTTTCACCCTCCTTGATGGTCATCTCTTCGCTCTCGATCAGCATTTCGCCTTCGTCGTTTTCGAGCAGAGTGACATCAATTGTGCGGTCCACATTGGCGGCTTCACCCGGCATACCGATCATCATTGCGGCCGGCTTGGTCTCACCGTGCCCGCCATCATGTGTGCCTGCGGCAAATGCTGGTGCCGAAAGCACCAACGCGAAGCTTGTCGTCAAAAGAAGATTTCTCATTTCATTGTCCTGTAAGTTGGTTTGGTTGGAGTTGACGAAGGGCCGTTCAGCCCTTCGAGTTTGGTTTTGGTGTGAGAATGGTCTTGGGACTGTTGTTCGACGCGAATTCGGGCAATTCGCCGGTCCATTCGTAGGCCATCTCGCCCGGAGGATTTTCGTACCAGCCGGGATCGGAGTAATCGTCCGCGTCGATGCCGTCCCGCACCTTTACGACCGAAAACATGCCGCCCATCTCGATGGGGCCGTAGGGCCCCCAACCCGTCATCATCGGGATCGTGTTGTCAGGCAGCGGCATTTCCATTTTCGCCATGTCCCCCATGCCGGACATGCCCATGGGCATGTATTCCGGCTGGAACTGACGGATCTTCTGGGTCAGCGGCTTCTTGTTGACCCCGATGAATGTCGGCACATCGTGACCCATGGCATTCATCGTGTGGTGCGACTTGTGGCAGTGAATCGCCCAGTCACCCAGATGGTCTGCGACGAACTCATAGGCGCGCATCGCGCCCACGGGGATGTCGATGCTGACCTCCGGCCATTGCGCTTCTGGCGGCACCCAGCCACCATCCGTGCAGGTGACCTTGAAGTCATAGCCGTGCATGTGGATCGGGTGGTTTGTCATCGTGAGGTTGCCGACGCGTACTCGCACCTTGTCGCCCTTGTTCACGACCAGCGGATCGATGTCGGGGAAGATCCGACTGTTCCACGTCCACAGGTTGAAGTCCGTCATCGTCATGATGCGGGGCACGTATGTGCCGGGATCGATGTCAAAGGCATTCAGCATGATCAGAAAATCGCGATCCACCGGCATGAAGGTGGGATCCTTGGGGTGGACCACGAACATGCCCATCATCCCCATCGCCATCTGGGTCATTTCGTCGCCATGGGGGTGGTACATGAAGGTTCCTGATTTCACCAAGTCGAATTCGTAGACAAACGTTTTTCCTGGCGGGATGCTGGGATGACTCAACCCGGAGACCCCATCCATGCCCGAGGGCAGGATGAGCCCGTGCCAATGCACCGTGGTGCCTTCCGGCAGCTTGTTGGTGACGTAGATGCGGACCCGGTCGCCTTCGACAGCTTCGATCGTTGGACCGGTGGACTGGCCGTTGTAACCCCACAAATGCGCAATCATGCCGTCTGCAAGTTCGCGCTCTACCGGTTCGGCGACGAGGTGAAATTCCTTGACCCCGTTGTTCATCCGGTGCGGCAGGGTCCACCCGTTCAGCGTGACCACAGGTGTGTAGTCCGGCCCTGACGACGGACGCGCCGTAATCGCCGTTGCCGCACTGTCCATCTGCGCGGCTTCGGGGAGGCCCATGTTCAGGGTTTGACCCCAGGCTTTTGAAGAGACCAGCGTTGCACCTGCGGCGCCGGCTCCGAGTAATTGACGTCTGTTCAACATGTCAGTTCCTTTCAGTGTCCTGCGCCGCCACCGGCGGCAAGCGTTGCGCCTTCTCCACCAGCACCACCGCCGCCTTCGCCGCCGCCATAGATCGCAGCGGTCAGATCGGCCTGTGCCATATAGAATTCGCGTTTTGCATTTGCCGCTTCCAGGGATGCGGCAAGTTTCTCGCGCACATCAGTTAGCAGCTCGAAAGTGTTGGTGATCATGCCGTTGTAGGACAGCAAACCCTCTTCTTCGACGGTCGTGCGTAGCGGCACCAGAACGTCGCGGTAGTGGCGCGCGATCTTGTATGCGGCATGATAAGAGGCTTCAGCACCGCGCGCTTCAGACCGGACGTTCACGGCCTTCTCTGCGAGCACGTTGGCCGCTTGAAGATAAGACAATTCCGCCTTGCGCATCCGGGCCTTGCCGGTGTCGTAGATCGGGATCGCGAACTCCACTTCCACCTGAGGCAAAGTCTTGGTTTCAATGTCGCCACTGCCTTCAACTTCACGCTCAAATTCGGCTCCCGCAACGATCTCCAGATCGCTGACAATGCGGGTCTGGTCGGTCAGACCAAACGCCTTGGCCTGCGCTTCCAGGCCAAGTTTGGCAACACGCAGATCCACCCGATTTCTTAGCGCCTTGGCCTCGATGTCGGTCACACGGCCGACAGAACGCGGCAGTGCAGGAAGGGCATCTGGCACATAATAATCGACTTCGGTGCCCCAGAGGCCCATCAACCTGGTCAAAGCCTCCTTGGACCGAGTGGCGTTCAATCGTGCCTGTGCAAGTTGCCCCGCCAGTTCGGCATTGAATGCCTGTTCGCGGGCCTGCCCAGCTTTGTTGAGTGCGCCGGTCTCGCCCAACCTCATCGCCAGTTCAGAGCCGGCGTCAGAGGTCGCTTTCGCGCGCCGCAGATAGCTCACTGCCTCGAAGGCGGCGACTGCATCGACCCATGCCTTTCGCGTCTGATTGGCCAGCGCGAGGGTGTCATTAACCGCACCAAGCTGAGCCTGCCGGAAGCTTGCATCAGCAATGGCCATACGCTGTTTGCGCGTGGTGGCATCGAGGACGTTCGACCGGATCAGCCCTTCTATCGCCCTGTAGGCACCGAGCTCAGGCGCACCGATTCCCAGGACGCCAATTGAGACGATCGGGTTTTCCGGCGTCGATTGCTGCCAAGCTTCGGCAGCGGACAAG
>NZ_NHBI01000021.1:0-36114 GCF_002167505.1 Sulfitobacter sp. TMED3
AGGACATGAGCGAGCCATAGACACCACCGTTAGAGATAGTGAAAGTGCCGCCCTGCATTTCCGCCATGGAGAGTTTGCCGTCGCGGGCCTTGGCCCCCAGTTCACCGATTTCCTTTTCGATGTCGGCAAAGGACATCGCTTGCGCGTCCTTGACCACGGGCACGACCAGACCGGTGGGGGTGCCGGCCGCGATGCCCATGTTGACGTAGTTCTTGTAGACCACATCGGTGCCGTCGATTTCGGCATTCACTTCGGGCACTTCGTTCAGGGCGTGGATACAGGCCTTGGTGAAGAAGGACATGAAGCCGAGTTTGACGCCGTGCTTTTTCAGGAACAGGTCTTTGTATTCGTTCCGCAGGGCCATGATCTCTGTCATGTCGACCTCGTTATAGGTCGTCAGCATGGCAGCGGTGTTCTGGCTGTCTTTCAGACGTTTCGCGATGGTCTGGCGCAGACGGGTCATCTTGACGCGTTCCTCGCGGGCGGCGTCCTGGGGGGCCGATGGGGCGCGTGGCGCGGCGGCGGCAGGTTTTGCCGCGTTCTTGCCAGCGGCAACGGCCTTGGCCACGTCTTCCTTCATTACACGTCCGTCGCGGCCTGTACCGGTGACCTGATCGCGGCTGATGCCGGCTTCGGCCATGGCTTTCTTGGCGGAAGGCGCGTCTTCGACATCGCCCGAGGGCGCGTTGCCGGGGGCAGGGACCTGACCGCCCGCTTTGGGTTCAGCGGTATCATCGGCGGGTTTGCTTGCGCTGCCGCCTTCGCCCTGGCTGATCACGGCGAGCTTGCCGTTGGCCTCGACCGTGCTGCCTTCTTCGGCGATGATCTGGGTCAGCGTGCCCGATGTCGGCGCGGGCACTTCGACGCTGACCTTGTCGGTTTCCAACTCGCAGAGCATTTCATCGGCTTCGACGTGGTCACCGACGTTCTTGAACCACGTGCTGACGGTCGCCTCGGACACGGATTCGCCCAAGGTGGGGACCATGACGTCGACATCATCCGCAGCGTCGCGGGGTTTCACGTCTTCGGCACCGGCATCGACCGCCTTGGGGGCTTCGGATTTCGCCGGGGCCGCATCGCCTTCGGAGATATTGGCCAGCAGCGCGTCAACGCCGACGGTTTCGCCTTCGTCGGCGACGATATCGGCCAGAGTGCCCGCCACGGGGGAGGGCACTTCGACGGTGACCTTATCGGTTTCCAACTCGCAGAGCATTTCGTCGACTGCGACGCTATCGCCGGGCTTTTTGAACCATGTTGCCACGGTCGCTTCGGTTACGGATTCACCCAAGGTAGGGACGCGTACTTCGCTAGTCATGGTTATTTTCCTTCGATGGTCAGCGCTTCGTCAACGAGGGCTGCTTGTTGTGCTTTGTGTTGGGAGGCAAGGCCGGTCGCAGGCGAGGCCGAGGTGGCGCGACCGACATAGGTCGGACGGGTGTGGGTGGCGTCGATACGGCCCAGAACCCATTCGATATTGGGTTCGATGAAGGACCATGCCCCTTGGTTCTTGGGCTCTTCCTGACACCATACCATTTCCGCATTCTTGAAGCGTTCCAGCTCTTTCACAGCGGATTGCGCGGGGAACGGGTAGAATTGTTCGAAACGCAGCAGGTAGATGTCGTCGATGCCACGGGCGTCGCGTTCTTCCAGCAGGTCGTAATAGACCTTGCCCGAACACATGACGACGCGCTTGATCTTGTCGTCCGCCGCCAATGTGGTGTCCGAGTTGCCCTGTTCCGCATCGTCCCAGAGGACGCGGTGGAAGGAGGAGCCGGTGGTGAATTCCTCGGCCTTGCTGACGGCCAGCTTGTGGCGCAGCAGGGATTTCGGTGTCATCAGCATCAGCGGCTTGCGGTAGCTGCGGTGCAGCTGTCGGCGCAGCAGGTGGAAGTAGTTCGCGGGCGTGGTGCAGTTCGCCACGATCCAGTTGTCACCGCCGCACATGGTCAGGAAGCGTTCCAGACGCGCGGAGGAGTGTTCGGGCCCTTGACCTTCATAGCCATGGGGCATCAGGCAGACGAGGCCGGACATGCGCAGCCATTTGCTTTCGCCCGAGGAAATGAACTGGTCGAACATGATCTGCGCGCCGTTGGCAAAGTCGCCGAACTGCGCTTCCCACAGGGTCAGCGCGTTGGGTTCCGCCAGCGAGTAGCCGTATTCAAAGCCCAGAACCGCGTATTCCGACAGCATGGAGTCGATGACTTCGTATTCTGCCTGACCTTCGCGGATGTGGTTCAGCGGGTAGTAGCGGTCTTCGTTTTCCTGGTTGATCAGGGCCGAATGACGCTGCGAGAAGGTGCCGCGGGCGGAGTCCTGACCAGACAGACGGACCTTGTACCCTTCGGTCAGAAGCGAGCCGAAGGCCAGCGCCTCGGCTGTGGCCCAGTCGAAGCCTTCGCCGGATTTGAACATCTCTGCCTTGGCGTCCAGCAGACGCGCCACGGTTTTATGCAGCGGAAAGCCGTCGGGTGCGGCGGTCAGCGCCTTGCCAACATCCGCCATGGTTTCGGCGGCGATGGCTGTCTTGCCACGCTGGTATTTCTTTTCCTTGGCCTTATCGAGGTGCGACCACTTGCCATCCAGCCAATCGGCCTTGTTGGGGCGGTATTCTTTGCCGGCCTCGAATTCGGTGTTCATCTTTTCCTGGAAGGCGGCTTTCATATCCTCGATCTCGCCCTCGGGGATCAGGCCGTCTTTCACCAGCCGCTCGGTATAGAGCGTCAGCGTGGTCTTTTGCTTTTTGATCTTCTTGTACATCACCGGGTTGGTGAACATCGGCTCGTCGCCTTCGTTGTGACCAAAGCGGCGGTAGCAGATCAGATCGATGACCACGTCTTTCTTGAACTTCTGACGGAATTCCGTCGCCACGCGGGCCGCGTGCACGACCGCTTCGGGGTCGTCGCCGTTGACGTGGAAGATCGGAGCCTCGACGACCAGCGCGTTATCGGTCGGATAGGGGCTGGAGCGGCTGAAGTGCGGCGCTGTGGTGAAACCGATCTGGTTGTTCACCACGATATGCATGGTCCCGCCGGTACGGTGCCCGCGCAGGCCCGAGAGGGCGAAACATTCGGCCACGACGCCCTGACCGGCAAAGGCCGCATCCCCGTGCAGCAGGATCGGCATCACGGATGTGCGTTCCTTGTCGTTCAGCTGGTCCTGCTTGGCGCGGACCTTGCCCAGAACAACGGGGTTCACCGCTTCAAGGTGGGACGGGTTGGCGGTCAGGGACAGGTGGACGGTGTTGCCGTCGAATTCGCGGTCGGAGGACGCGCCGAGGTGGTATTTCACATCGCCGGAGCCGTCGACATCATCGGGTTTAAAGCTGCCGCCCTGAAACTCGTTGAAGATCGCGCGGTAGGGTTTCTGCATGACATTTGCCAGCACCGACAGACGGCCACGGTGCGGCATGCCGATCACGATGTCCTGAATGCCCAGCTGACCGCCGCGCTTGATGATCTGTTCCATCGCGGGGATCAGGCTTTCGCCCCCATCAAGGCCGAACCGCTTGGTGCCCATGTATTTGACGTGCAGGAATTTCTCGAAGCCTTCGGCCTCTACCAGCTTGTTCAGGATGGCTTTGCGGCCATTGCGGGTGAACTGGATTTCCTTGCCGTAGCCCTCGATCCGCTCTTTCAGCCACGCGGCCTGTTCGGGATCAGAGATGTGCATATATTGCAGCGCGAAGGTGCCGCAGTAGGTGCTTTTGACGATATCGACGATCTGTTTCATCGTCGCGATCTCAAGGCCAAGCACATTGTCGATAAAGATCGGGCGATCCATGTCCTTGGGCCCGAACCCATAGGCGGCCGGGTCCAGTTCGGGTTGGGTGTCGCTGTCGCGCATGCCAAGCGGGTCAAGATCGGCGGCAAGGTGGCCACGGATACGGTAGGCGCGGATCAGCATCAACGCGCGGATACTGTCGAGCACGGCACGTTGTACCTGCGCGTCAGACAGTTCGATCCCCTTGGAGGAGGCTTTTTCGGTAATCTTCTGACCGGCGGCTTTCGCTTCGGTCGGGACGGGCCACTGGCCGGTCAATGCCGAGGTCAGATCGTCCTGCGGGACGGGGGGCCAATCGCTGCGCGCCCAGGACGGGCCTGCGGCCTCTGCCTGAACATCGGCGTGGTCATCGTCCATCGCTTCGAAGAACGCCTGCCATGCGCCATCAACCGCATTGGGATCGCTGGCATAGCGGGCATACATTGCCTCTAGGTATTCGCCGTTCTGCCCCTCGAGAAAGGAGGTATCGTGGAACTGGTCGTTTTTGGGTTGGTCTGTCATGGCGATACCTCTGATGAGAGCGCGACGTTTAAGTAAGAGCGGCGGGGCCTGAAAAGTCAGGCCCCACCATCTGGCGTTAGCCTTTGTTGATAGCTTCCTGAACAGCTTCACCCAGCGTTGCGGGGCTATCCGCAACAACGATGCCTGCTTCTTTCATAGCTGCGATCTTGGATTCCGCGTCACCTTTGCCGCCTGCGACGATCGCACCGGCGTGGCCCATACGACGGCCGGGAGGGGCTGTGCGGCCCGCGATGAAACCGGCTGTGGGCTTCCAACGGCCTTTTTTCTTCTCGTCGGCCAGGAATTGTGCCGCTTCTTCTTCGGCAGAACCGCCGATTTCACCAATCATGATGATCGACTGTGTTTCTGGATCGGCCAGGAACATCTCGAGGATATCGATATGCTCGGACCCTTTGATGGGGTCGCCGCCGATACCAACCGCAGAGGATTGGCCGAGGCCAAGATCGGATGTCTGTTTCACAGCTTCGTACGTAAGCGTGCCCGAGCGCGAGACAACCCCGCAGGTGCCGCGCTTGTGGATGTGGCCGGGCATGATGCCGATTTTGCAGGCGTCAGGCGTGATCACGCCGGGGCAGTTTGGCCCGATCAGGCGGGATTTGGACCCTTCGAGCGCGCGCTTGACGCGCATCATGTCCAGAACCGGGATGCCTTCGGTGATGCAGATGATCAGCTCCATCTCGGCGTCGATCGCCTCGAGGATGGAATCCGCGGCGAAGGGGGGCGGCACGTAGATGACCGTGGCGTTGGCTTCGGTGACGTGACGGGCTTCGTGGACAGAGTTGAACACGGGCAGGTCAAGGTGCGTCTGGCCGCCTTTGCCGGGGGTCACACCGCCGACCATTTTTGTGCCATAGGCGATGGCCTGTTCGGTGTGGAACGTGCCCTGCGAGCCGGTGAGGCCCTGGCAGATCACTTTGGTGTTTTCGTTTACGAGTACGGCCATGTTATGTGCTTTCTTCTCAAGTTCAATTCAGGTGGCGCCGGTCTCAGGGCGCGGTGGAAGGTGCCGCCGCCGCAAGGCGCGGCAGTCGGTATGTCAGATAGATTGCAACAGCGAACATCAGCGGCGCCGCGCCTTTGGCGACCCCACGGATGAAGCCCCATGTCTCGCGGCGCAACGGGATCAAACCGGTTGCGATGATCGCCAGCAGGATGCACAGGCCATAGCCAACGACCGACAGTGTCTCGAACGGGCCGCCTTCGGCCAGCAGGGAATCCTGCATCGGCATGGGCAGCTGTGCGACGACAGCCATCATTGCGAAGACCAGAACGGTCATCCCGAAGACGATAGCCTTGCCACCGGTGACGGTGTTTTGCGCGGACGCGGTCATTGGCTTGCCTCGTTCAGCGGGATCAGGCGTTCGACGCGGGCAAAGGTTTCAACCCCCTGCGCCCCGTCGCGTACCCCCGATTGTACCACAGCCATGCGGTTGGGGTTCAGCATGACGGCGGCGCGATAGGTGGCCCCCGTCGTGATGGGGAACCCTGCGGGGACATCTACCAGATCGGTCAGGTTTTCCTGTGCCAATCCGGTGGCGATCCCCTGTTGCGCAACCTGCGGTGCCGCCCCGTCAAAGGACACTTCGCAGCGACGGTCTGTGCCCGCCGTTGCTGCCGCGCCCGTCACCGGAGACTGTGGTGCCGAGGTAAAGGGACGCAGATCATAGAAATCGACCCGTGCCCCTGTGCTGCCAAGCTGTGCCTGCGCTGTCCTTGCGGTCAGACGCGGGCTGAAACAATGGTCTGCAAAGGCCTGGGCGATGTCCGCCGCGCGCGTTGCCTGTGCCATAGCGTTACTGGCCGCCCCGAAAGGGACAGCCAGCGCGGCAATGGAAAAACAAAAGGCGAGACGATGCATCATCCAAGCTTTCCAGCCAGTTTTAGCCTTTGACCGCTTTCACGATCTTTTGCGCGCCATCTTTCAGGTCGTCCGCTGCGATCACGTCCAGGCCGGAGTTGTTGATGATGGCTTTGCCTTCTTCAACATTTGTGCCTTCCAGACGGACAACCAGCGGAACCTGCAGACCGACTTCCTTCACGGCTGCGACCACGCCTTCGGCGATGACGTCACAGCGCATGATGCCGCCGAAGATGTTGACCAAGATACCTTTGACCTGCGGGTCGGAGGTGATGATCTTGAACGCTTCGGTCACTTTCTCTTTGGTGGCACCACCACCAACATCAAGGAAGTTCGCAGGCTCGGCACCGTAAAGCTTGATGATGTCCATTGTGGCCATCGCCAGACCGGCACCGTTCACCATGCAGCCGATTTCACCGTCCAGAGCGATGTAGTTCAGGTCGTACTTGGACGCCTCGAGCTCTTTGGGGTCTTCTTCGGTGGTGTCGCGCAGATCGGCAATATCGCCGTGGCGGTACATCGCGTTGCCGTCAAAGCTGACTTTGGCGTCCAGCACTTTCAGGTCGCCGCCGTCGGTGACGATCAGCGGGTTGATTTCCAGCATTTCCATGTCTTTTTCGACGAAGGCTTTGAACAGCTGGCCCATCAGGGTCACACATTGTTTGACCTGCTTGCCTTCCAGCCCCAGGGCGAAAGCAACGCGGCGGCCGTGGTAGGGCTGGAAGCCCGCGGCGGGGTCAACAGAAAAGCTGATGATTTTCTCGGGGGTGGACTCGGCCACTTCTTCGATGTCCATGCCGCCCTCGGTGGAGCAGACGAACCCGATGCGCGAGGTCTGGCGATCCACCAGCAGCGCGAGGTACAATTCGGTTTCGATGCCCGAACCGTCTTCGATGTAGATCCGGTTGACCTGTTTGCCCGCGGGGCCGGTCTGGTGCGTGACCAAGGTGCGGCCCAGCATTTTCTTGGCTTCTTCGGCGGCTTCTTCAACCGATTTGGTCAGGCGTACACCGCCTTTGTCGCCAGCGTCGGCTTCTTTGAAAGACCCCTTGCCGCGGCCACCTGCGTGGATCTGTGCCTTGACGACCCAAAGAGGTCCGTCCATCTCGCCTGCGGCTGTTTTCGCTTCTTCAGCTTTCAGCACGACCCGGCCGTCGGATACTGGCGCGCCGTAGCTACGCAAAAGGGCTTTTGCCTGATATTCGTGGATGTTCATAAAAAACGGTCCCGTCTTTGTTCCAGTCTAATCGCGGTATACGATTGAGTCTTGATACTCGGTAAACAGTTTTTCTGAGAAATACAGGGTTTTCCAGATAAAAGCGACATTTGTGATCACACGAATTTCGCGTGTGATCACAAAATAGCGCTAACGGTGGAAAATCTGCGGAATGTTGCCGACGCAGCGGCTGTCGCGCTCGGAAACCCCACGTTTTAAGGGCCGAACGCGACATATAGTTGTTTGTTTTGCGACCAGCCAGCCGTCGTCAAGGGGGCGTCTTACTTGGGAATCAGTGCCCAGTAATCGAGGTCGAGCAGGACATCGGGCAGGTATTTGCCGTCTTCGCCCTTCAGCTTGAACGGCTCTCCGCCTTTGGTGGCGACCAAGCGCAAGCGCAATGCGCCGACGCCGGGTTTGTCGGTATCGGCTTTGTCCAGAACCTCGGTCCAGGCGCGGATTGTGTCGCCGGACAGGCAGGGGTTCGCATGCGCCCCGCCGTTCAGCCCCACGATCATCTGCGCATTGGCCAGCCCGTTGAACGACAGCGCCCGCGCCATAGAGATCACGTGCCCGCCATAGATCAGCCGCGACCCATCGGGACGGGCAGAGGTGTCAAAGTGCACTTTCGCCGTGTTCTGCCACAGGCGGGTGGCCATCATATGCTCCGCCTCTTCGACGGTGACGCCATCCACGTGGTCGATCATCTCACCCACGGTATAGTCATCCCAGCGATGCGCCTCGCCTGCGAGGGTAAAGTCGTAATTGCTGAAGTCGAGCGTTTCGGGGATCGTCAGATCGTCAACCGTCAGCGCCTTGGGCAGATCGGGCACGACCGTTTCGGGGGCAGGGGCGTCGACATCGCGTTTGCGCACCATCACCCAGCGGACATACTCCAGAACTTTCGTGTCATTCTGGTTAAAGCCGGTGGTGCGTACATAGACGACTCCGGTTTTCCCGTTCGAGTTTTGCTTGAGCCCGATCACCTCGGACTCCGACCGCAGCGTATCGCCGGGCCAGACCGGTGCCAGCCAGCGCCCCTGCGCATAGCCAAGATTGGCCACGGCGTTCAGCGATACATCCGGCACGGTTTTCCCGAACACGATGTGAAAGGTAATCATATCGTCCAGCGGGCTGGCAGGCAGGCCGCAGCTTTGCGCGAATTGATCAGAGGAATAAAGCGCATGACGTGCAGGATAAAGCGCGTGGTACAGCGCGCGTTCACCATCCTTGACCGTGCGAGGCACAGCATGATGCAACGTCTCGCCTACTTTATAGTCCTCGAAGAAACGGCCCTTGTTGGTCTTTGCCTGTGCCATCAATGCGCCCCCAGTTTGGTGTCAGGCGTATAGGTGCCTTCGACTTCCTTGGTCACGGCCTGACCGCAGCGCATGACATTTGCCTTGGCATCCCATGTCTGCGTGGGCGTGCCGTAAAGCTCCCACCCCTTGTTCAGCGCGTCGGTGACCTTGTGGCAAAAGGCGGAAGTGTCCTCTTCGGACAGGAAACGATAGAGTTTCATGGGGGTTCTTTCAGTAACTCAGGAAAAGGGAGAGACGCCAAGCAGGGTATGGATCGCGGTCACAACGACCAGCATCACCAGCGTGATCACCGCAAGGCGGATATAGGTGGCCTTGCCCGCGGGGGCAGGGGGTGTCCAGTTGGGTTCCGCGCGGTTGATCAGGATCACGGAACCGACCGCCCATGCCAGCATGGATCCAAACAGCAGTATAGAGGCGAGATCCCCGTTCACCAGCAAATGCGCGACCGCCCAGATTTTGACGGCCATCAGCTGCGGGTGGCGGGTTTTATAGGCGGGCCAGGCCTTGGCCCCTTTGGCCGCACTGGACCCGTAGACCCAGAATGCCAGCACCATCAGCAGGTTGTTCAGATGCGTGAGGAAGGGCGGGGGCGTCCAGACGGGGATAAACTCGGCCCCGCGGTATCCGATAATGATCATGACCAGCGCCGCCACGATGGCGACGGCGATGATGCCTTTGCCCCGTCGGCCCATAGCTGCGCGCTGGTCCGGCATGAAGCGACGGAAATAATGGGCACCGACCCATAAGATCAGACCAAGGATCAAAAGTGCCATCATCAGGTTTACTCCGTTTGCAGGGCCGCGATCGCGTCCAGCTTTGCCAATGTTTCGCGTGCGGTGGCGACATGCAGGTTTTCAACGATGCGCCCGTCCACAACGGCCACACCCTGACCTGTCGCCTGCATTTCGTCAAACGCCTCGATCTGGCGGCGCGCCAGATCGGCTTCGGCCTCGGAGGGGGAGAATGCCTCGTTCGCGACGTCCAGCTGCGCGGGGTGGATCAAGGTCTTGCCGTCAAAGCCCATGTCGCGGCCCTGATCACATTCAACGCGGTGGCCTTCGTCATCCTTGAACGCATTGTAAACGCCGTCGACAATCGCGATGCCGTTGGCCTTGGCTGCCAGCACGCATAGGCCAAGCCCGGTCATCAGGGGCAGGCGGTCGGCGCGCACGCGGGTTTGCAGGTCTTTGTTCAGGTCGTTGGTGCCCATCACCATACATTGCAGCTTGGAATGCGCGCCAATCGCGGCGGCATTCAGCATCGCACCCGGGGTTTCCATCATCGCCCAAAGCGGGATGTCGCCCGTGATCTCGGCCAGTGCATCCAGATCGGCGGGGCTGCCGACTTTGGGCAGCAAAATGGCGTCGCAGTCCATTTTTGCCGCGGCGCGGGCATCGTCGGCACCCCATTCGGTGTCCAGCCCGTTGATGCGGATCACCTTATACCGGCTGCCATAGCCGCCGTCTTTCAGCGCCGTGGCGAGTGTTTCACGTGCAGCGGTTTTCTCTTCCGGGATCACAGCGTCTTCGAGGTCAAAGATAATCGCATCGGCTGGCAGCCCGCGGGCTTTGTCTAACGCGCGGTCCTTGGAGCCGGGGATATACAGAACGGAACGCAGGGGGCGGGTGATTTTCGACATTTGCGACTCTCCAAGAAATAATGTTGCGTGCAGGTCTGCATTTTTAGACGAAAACTTCAAGCGCAAACGCGCCGCAGCGCAGCGTCAGATAATTTGCGGCTTTAACGCGGCCTTCAGGTTTTGCTGCCAGAAGGAAAGGCGTCTTGGTGCGTGTGTAAGTGTAAGAGGTGTAGAATGGTAAAACTGTTTAACCTGATCGGGCTGGCAACTGCCGCGGCGGCGGTGGTGGCGCTGACGCAGGATGTCGCGGCGGGAACGCGAACCGCAGGTTGTGATGGATGCCATAAGATTTCCGCGAAAATTTCGCCCCCGCCGCAGGATCAACAAACTAAGGCGGTGGGCCCCATTTGATATGTCATAGATTATAAAAGCGGCGAAAAAAGACGCGGATCGCCGGAACGCAATCGCCACATCATCGTTGATATCACAACCGAGTGATTATCACCCGGAACTTCTAAAGGAGTATCAACAATGAAACGTATTCTTGGCACAACCGCAATCATCCTGAGCTTGACTGGTCCCGCATTTGCAGATGCACATGCAGCTGGTTTTGGTACCGTGACAGCGCAAGAAACTGACTTCTTCGCGTCCGACCTGATCGGCATGCGTATCTACAATTCCGAGACAGAAGTTGAAGCGAACTCCACCATCGCCGCTGACGGCGAAAAGGAGTGGGACGACATCGGCGAAATCAACGACGTCCTGCTGGATTCCGAAGGCAACGTTAAGGCCGTAATCCTCGGCATTGGCGGCTTCCTCGGCATGGGTGAGCGCGACGTGAGCGTGAACATGGACGAGATTCGCATCGTGACCGAAGAAGGTGACAGCGACGACCGTTTCCTCGTGGTGAACACAAGCAAAGAGATGCTTGAAAAAGCCCCAGCGTTCGAACGTATGGACGACGAAGCTGACATGGAAGCCGAAGCAGACATGGACGCCAACGCCGACATGAAGGCCGACACAGACATGGCAGCGACCGACATGAACGCCGAAGCCGAGGTCGACACAGAGACCGAAATGGAAGCGGATGCCGAAGCACTGGCAAACGAAGCTGAAATGGAAGCCAAAGAAGCAGCCGCTGAAACTGAGCAGGCGGTTGATAAAGCGACCACCGAAATGGCCGACGGAGCAAACGAACTTGAACAAGACATGGAACGCCCCATGCTGACAGCCCCAGCGGTTGAGCGTGAAGGCTATACCAACGCCACAGTCGAAGACCGGAACGCGCTGACCGCAGAAGACCTTGAAGGGTCCTATGTTTACGGTGCCAACGATGAGACCGTCGGTGAAATCGGTGCCCTCGTTATGGGTGACAACGGCGAAGTTGGCCAAGTTGTGATCAACGTCGGTGGTTTCTTGGGCATTGGCGAAAAGCCCGTTGCTGTCACCTGGGACGAACTGCAGATCATGAAGAACGCTGAAGGCGACGACTTCCGCATCTACATCGACAGCAGCAAAGAAGCGCTGAAAGCACAGCCCGAATACCAAGGCTAAGCTTAACGCTAAGTCAAATTCGGCAATAGCTTGCTGAAAAGCTGACCAAGACGGGATCGTTTCGAAAGGAACGGTCCCGTTTTTTATGGCTCTGCGCGATGTGACGTGATGCCGGACCAAGCGCAACTTGCACGGTGCGCTTCATTTCGGTATCCCGAAGCGAAATGTAACCCTGTCGGAGTATACCACATGGCCAGACCCAAGATCGCGCTTATCGGCGCAGGGCAAATCGGGGGCACGCTTGCCCATCTCGCAGCAATCAAGGAACTGGGCGACGTTGTCCTGTTCGACATCGCCGAAGGTATCCCGCAGGGTAAGGCCCTCGATATCGCAGAATCGGGCCCATCCGCCAAATTCGACGCGACCATGACCGGCGCGAACGACTACTCTGAAATCGCTGGCGCAGACGTTTGCATCGTGACCGCCGGTGTTGCGCGTAAGCCCGGCATGAGCCGTGATGACCTGCTGGGAATCAACCTGAAGGTCATGAAGTCCGTTGGCGAAGGCATTGCTGCCCACGCGCCAGACGCATTCGTTATCTGTATCACCAACCCGCTGGACGCGATGGTTTGGGCGCTGCGCGAATTCTCCGGTCTGCCCCACCACAAGGTTTGCGGCATGGCCGGTGTGCTTGATTCGGCACGCTTCCGTCACTTCCTCGCGACTGAATTTAACGTCTCCATGAAAGACGTCACTGCCTTCGTTCTGGGCGGCCACGGCGATACAATGGTGCCCCTGACGCGATATTCCACCGTTGCGGGTATCCCATTGCCTGATCTGGTGAAAATGGGCTGGACCACACAGGAAAAGCTGGACGCGATCGTTCAGCGGACCCGTGATGGCGGTGCCGAAATCGTTGGCCTGCTGAAAACCGGTTCGGCGTTCTACGCGCCTGCGACATCGGCAATCGAAATGGCCGAAGCCTATCTGAAAGACCAAAAACGCGTTCTGCCATGCGCCGCCTATGTTGACGGTGCCTATGGTCTGGACGGCTTCTACGTTGGCGTGCCTACTGTGATCGGTGCTGGTGGCGTCGAACGTGTGGTCGAGATTGCGATGAACAAGGACGAACAGTCCATGTTCGACAACTCTGTGAACGCCGTTAAAGGCTTGGTCGATGCGTGCAAAGGCATCGATGAATCGCTGAAGTAATACCCCAAGGTGAAGCGGGCGGACGTGGTCGAGATCACGATAAACCCCGCCCGCTGCACCTGCATTTGCTATTGGACGATCCCGCGGGGTGAAGCCAAAGCCGCTCTCTCCCCCCGCTCAGATCAGTTTCCGCAGGTAGCCAAATCTGCCGCGTCGCAAGTTGAGGACATGCGCATCATGCGGCGCGCAAACAGGCGCTTGGGGCTGAGTTTTCGCCCAAACGGTCGCCGAAAAGCCCGATGAATTTGGTTGGCTTTAGTGCTTGTGATCACAGCTGGAAAATTAGTGATCACAAATTTTCGAAATGTCCGGCGCTAACCGAAGGGTTTGGGCAACTGCGCCAATAAACCGCTTCAAATTCACGCCTCTGGACGTGACAGTCCCAAAAATACCGTTATCTATGACCGCAACCTGACGAGAAAAGGAATCCATCATGGCAGATGTGAACCGGGGCAATCGCCCGCTGTCACCCCACCTGACGATCTATCGCCCGCAACTGACCTCCATGACGTCGATCCTGACGCGGATCACCGGCAACGCGATGCTGGTTGCCGCCCTGCTGATCGTCTGGTGGTTCCTCGCGGCGGCAACGTCGGCGGAGTATTTTGATATCGCGAACGGTTTCATCACCAGCTGGTTCGGTGATCTGGTCATGTTCCTGTCGCTGCTGGGGCTGTGGTATCACACGCTGGCTGGTATCCGGCACCTGATCTGGGACAACGGCTATGCGCTGGATATCCCGACGGCTGAAAAGCTGGGCTGGGCCGCGCTGATCGGTTCAGTCGTTTTGACCATCATCACCGCGCTGATCATCTGAGGGATAGACACATGGCTTATTTGACAGACCGCAAACGCGCTATGGGCATGGGCTCGGCCAAATCGGGCACCGCACATTTCTGGGCTATGAAAGTCAGCTCTGTTGCGCTGCTGATCCTGATCCCGCTTTTCGTCTTTACCTTCGGGTCCGCCCTTGGGGGCACCTACGAAGAGATCATCGCCTACTACAGCAGGCCTTTCCCCGCGATCGTCGCCGCCCTGACGCTGATCGTTGGCTTCAAACATTTTAACGACGGTGTCCAAGTGCTGATCGAGGATTACGTCCACGGGCTGTCGCAGAAAGTTGCGATCATCCTGATGACCTGCCTCAGCTATGGTGCGGCCGCGGTTGGCGTTTTCGCCATCGCCCGCATCGCGCTTTAACACACGCCTACGCTATACCGGAGACCGAGACATGGCTGCATATGAATATGAAACGCATGAATATGATGTCGTTGTCGTGGGGGCTGGCGGCGCTGGCCTGCGTGCGACACTTGGCATGGCAGAGCAAGGGCTGAAAACAGCCTGCGTGACCAAAGTTTTCCCGACCCGTTCGCACACGGTTGCGGCGCAGGGCGGTATCGCGGCGTCGCTGTCCAACATGGGCCCCGATAACTGGCAGTGGCATATGTATGACACGGTCAAGGGCTCTGACTGGCTGGGTGATACAGACGCGATGGAATATCTCGCACGCGAAGCCCCCAAAGCGGTCTACGAGCTTGAACACTACGGTGTGCCTTTCTCGCGGACCGAAGCGGGCAAGATCTACCAGCGTCCCTTCGGCGGTCACACCACCGAATTCGGCGAAGGCCCCCCCGTGCAGCGGACCTGTGCCGCCGCCGACCGGACCGGCCACGCGATCCTGCACACGCTTTATGGTCAGTCGCTGAAGCATAATGCGGAATTCTATATCGAGNANNNNGCCATNGANCTGATCATGTCGGANGANGGNGTNTGCCAAGGCGTGCTNTGCTGGAAGCTNGACGANGGCACCATGCACCTGTTCAGCGCCAAGATGGTTGTTCTGGCGACAGGTGGCTATGGCCGTGCCTATTTCTCGGCGACATCGGCGCATACCTGCACCGGCGACGGCGGCGGTATGGCGGCGCGTGCGGGCCTGCCCCTGCAGGATATGNAATTCGTGCAATTCCACCCCACCGGCATCTATGGCGCGGGCTGTCTGATCACCGAAGGCGCGCGTGGCGAAGGCGGGTATCTGACCAACTCNGAAGGCGAACGCTTTATGGAGCGGTATGCCCCCACCTACAAAGACCTTGCCAGCCGTGACGTTGTNTCGCGCTGTATGACGATGGAAATCCGCGAAGGCCGCGGCGTGGGCGAGAACAAGGACCACATCCACCTGCACCTGAACCACCTGCCCAAGGAAACGCTTGATCTGCGTCTGCCCGGNATCTCTGAATCCGCGCGCATCTTTGCNGGNGTGGACCTGACCAAGGAACCGATCCCGGTTCTGCCGACCGTACACTACAACATGGGCGGNATCCCCACNAACTATTGGGGCGAAGTNCTGGCACCGACCGAAGACGCGCCGGACCGCGTGGCACCGGGCCTGATGGCCGTNGGCGAAGCGGGCTGTGCCTCGGTACACGGGGCGAACCGCTTGGGTTCGAACTCTCTCATCGATCTTGTGGTCTTTGGCCGTGCCGCCGCGATCCGCGCGAAAGAGGTCGTCGACGCAGAGGCCCCCGTGCCGACGCCGAACCAGAAATCGGTCGATGCCGCCTTTGAACGCTTCGACAGCCTGCGCTATGCCAAGGGCCAGATCCCGACCGCCGAGCTGCGCCTTGAGATGCAGAAAACCATGCAGGCCGATGCTGCGGTTTTCCGTACCGACAAGACGCTGAACGAAGGCAAGGTCAAGATGGACGAGGTCGCCGGCAAGATCGCTGACCTGCACGTGACCGACACATCGCTGGTCTGGAACTCTGACCTGATGGAAACGCTTGAGCTGACCAACCTGATGCCGAACGCCGTGGCCACCATCACCGCCGCTGCTGCCCGCAAGGAAAGCCGCGGGGCGCATGCCCACGAAGATTACCCTGATCGCGANGACGAGAACTGGCGCAAGCACAGCCTCGCGTATTTCGACGGGAACGCGGCAACGCTCAGCTACCGTGGTGTGCACCTTGATCCGCTGACCGAGGAATCTGAAGGCGGGATCGACATGAAAAAGATCGCACCCAAAGCACGGGTGTATTGATCTGAAACCCTGCCTCCGCTTTTGGGGGCAGGGGACCAAACCGGGGGCCATGCCCTCGTCCTGCAGGCGGAGGGCAGGCGACATGAAACAGTTTATCGCTATGACCATGATTTTGGCCGCGTCCGCTTGTGCGCAAGCAACGCAGCAGGTTGACAGCATCGCCCGCGAAGGCACCAAGGGGGTCATCACCGAAACCCTTGCCACGCGCTTTCCGCAGGTGCCCAAGCAGCTGATCACGCCCTTCACCGATTGTATCGTCGACAATGCCGATGCGGCTCAGGTGCGCGTTTTCGCCAAATCCGCCGTGATCGGCGTGGATGACACCACCGTCGCCACCGTGCGCGCCGTACTGTCNCGCCCCGAAACCGTGCAATGCCTGTCGCGTTCCGCTGGCAGCGTCCCGGGGTTGCTGGGCTAATGGGNCACCCGAACGTCACGCCGGATACGCAGGGCAAGGATGCAGGCCATATGGCCGATCTGCGCGCGCAATTCCGTGACGGGGACACCAGCGAACGCACCCGCATCAAGGCGCAGCTTGGCCCCACAGAGGTNGANTTCGCTGACATCCGCATGGTGGTGGACCCGCGCGATAACTANACCGAAACCTGCCTNTGGCTGAACGAATACCCGCCCGAGATCAAATCGCTGGTGGCTTTGGTCGAACTGGTGGAAGACCGCAACATGCTGGTCTTTGACATCGGTGCCAACTGCGGGGCCTATTCGATCCCGCTGGCGATGGCCGCGGGCGACGGGTCGCGCGTTGTGGCATTNGAACCNAACCCGCTGATGATTGGCCGGCTTGGCATGAACATCGCGTTGAACAATCTGACCGACCGCGTGCGTATCGAAGGCTGCGCGCTGTCCGACCGCGAGGGCGAGGCGATGCTGAACTTCCGCGGGCACAACTACGGTCAGGCATCGCTGCTCCCGATCGAGGGCAAGCAACAAAACGGCGGCGTGCTGGTGCCCACACGGCCCCTGTCCGCCTTTACACACGCCGCACGGCACCATGACGGCACGATCCTCAAGATCGATGTCGAAGGGGCCGAGGAGGTCGTGCTGAACCCCATCCTCACGCAGGGCAAANCCGGCGGCTGGCTGCCGGATGCGATCTTGATAGAGGTCCGCCATGCGGATCAGTGGGACGGCGANCTTTGTGCAGAGATACTGGCCGCCGGGTACCGCCGAACCCTGCGCGCCGAGGGAAATGCGCTTTACATCCGAAAGACGTAAGCGCCAGAATTGTAACGAACTGGGCAACTGCCCGACAGACCAGGAGAAGCGATATGGTTCAACTCACGCTCCCCAAGAACTCCCGGATGACGACCGGTAAAACATGGCCCAAACCCGAAGGTGCCAAGAACCTGCGGCAGTTTCAGGTCTATCGCTGGAATCCGGATGACGGCAAGAACCCGGCCATCGACACGTATTTCGTCGATATGGACACCTGCGGCCCGATGATTCTGGACGCGCTGATCAAGATCAAGAACGAGNTCGACCCGACCCTGACCTTCCGCCGCTCCTGCCGCGAAGGCATCTGCGGATCCTGCGCGATGAACATCGACGGGATCAACACGCTGGCCTGTACCTATGGCGTGGACGAGGTGAAAGGCGCGGTGAAGATCTATCCGCTGCCACACATGCCCGTGGTCAAGGATCTGATCCCCGACCTCACGCATTTCTACGCGCAGCACGCCTCCATCCAGCCGTGGCTTGAAACCAAGACGGCAGAGCCCGCGAAAGAATGGAAACAGTCGATCGACGACCGTGCCAAGCTTGACGGGCTTTATGAGTGCATCATGTGCGCCTGCTGCTCGACATCCTGCCCCAGCTACTGGTGGAATGGCGACCGCTACCTCGGGCCAGCCGCGCTGCTGCATGCCTACCGCTGGATCATCGACAGCCGCGATGAAGCCACAGGCGAACGTCTGGACGATCTGGAAGATCCGTTCAAACTGTACCGCTGCCACACCATCATGAACTGCGCCAAGACCTGCCCCAAGGGCCTGAACCCNGCCGCAGCCATCGCCAATATCAANAAGATGATGGTCGAACGCACCGTTTGATCCCATCGCAACCTGCGCCTCCCGCTGCCCTATGGCGCGGGGGGCGTGACATGTGCCCCCTATGATCCTGATTGCCTTTGCCATCGCTTTTGCGATCGTCGCCTATGTTGCCTACCGTGATAAGGCGGTGCGTGGATGCCGCTGGCGCAAGGACAGTACCCGCGACAAGGGCAGCCTGCAGTTCTACCACTGTGTCGCCTGCGGAGCAGAGGCCTATACCGCCACCCAATCGGCCCCCCGCGATTGCAAGGCAAATGTCGGCGGCCGGCCTCTCTGACGCCGTGCGCGATGGCCTCAGGATCGGACCCAACCGTCAGGAGTTTCCGCTATGACACCGCCCCATGATGCCGACGCCCGCCGCGCTGTCGCGCCCGTAATCTGCTATCCCGTCGAAACGCTGCCCGTGCCTGACATGGCGCTTTACGGACGCGCGCGCGAAGCGCTGACCAAAGTGGACGAGGTCACCGTCGCCCCTCGTGACGCAAGCTGCTTTACCGTGCCTGCGGGACATTTCTTTCGGATCACCTCGGTCGAGGGGCCACAGGTCGGTGANCTGAACCTCTGGNCGCAAAACGATCTGTCCGAGCGGTTCTACTCCGGCAAAACCCGCGCGCTGCATGGCACNCATATCACCACNGGNCAGCGCATGTGGAGCAGTTTTCCCACGCTGCGCCCTATGGCGACGCTGACCCATGATACGCTCGACTGGTACGGCATGGATGCCTTCGGCGGCTCGGTGCATGATGTGATNGGCACGCGNTGNGATCCCTATACCAACCAGCTGTTGTCGGGCGGGCAATACCACCATTGCTGCCACTCCAANNTGATCCGGGCCTTGGCGGATCATCAGGGCATCTCCTACGCAGAGGCTGAACCTTACGTGCATGACGTGCTGAACGTCTTTATGTGCACCGGCTTTACCCGCGACACCGGCCAGTANTTCATGAAGGCCAGNCCCGTGCGCCCNGGCGACTACCTTGAGTTTTTCGCCGAGATCGANCTGCTCGGCGCNCTCAGCGCCTGTCCGGGGGGNGATTGNTCCGCCAAACANTCCTCGGACGTTGCCGCCTGCTATCCGCTGCTGGTAGAGGTGTTCGCCCCCGCCAAAGGCGCGCTTGATGGGTGGCAAAGCCCGCCCNCCAACGGCTACGACCGCAGCCACGGGNGCTAAGGNATCGGGNTAGCGCNCNGCCATNCTTCCAAATGGATATAAATCCCCCGCGGAGCGTCCGNCGGGGGATCANCGCGCATCAGCTNTTGGGGAAAGCNGCCNGTAGCGCGATTTCGACCATATCGCCAAAGGANTTCTCGCGCTCTTCCGCGGGCAGCGCTTCGCCNGTTTGCAGGTGGTCGCTGACNGTCANCACNGCCAGNGCACGGCGTTTGTGGCGNGCGGNGAGGGTATAAAGNTCTGCCGCTTCCATCTCGACACCCAGAATACCGTGGCGGGTCATCTGCTCGTCCAGATCGGGGCGTTCGGCATAAAAGACATCCGAAGAATAGATCCCGCCGACATGGGTTTTCGTGCCTTTCGCCTCTGCCGCGTCCACGGCAGCACGCAGCAGGGACCAATCGGCGCAGGGGGCGTAATTAATCTCGCGGAAGATACCGGAAGAAGGCGAGGTAATTGTCGTGGCGGTCATGGCAATAATGACATCGCGAATACCAACCTGCGGCTGCATACCGCCACAAGATCCAATCCGAATAAGGGTTTGCGCGTTGTATTCGGAAATCAATTCATTGGCATAAATCGACAGCGAGGGCATTCCCATGCCAGAGCCTTGAATAGTGACGCGGTTACCATTCCATGTGCCGGTGAAACCCAGCATGCCACGTACTTCATTTACAAGTTTTGCATCTTTAAGGAATGTTTCAGCAGCCCATTTCGCGCGATACGGGTCGCCGGGCATAAGGACTGTTTCGGCAATATCGCCGGGTTTTGCGCCAATATGAATTGTCATAGGATGCTCTTTATATTTCCAAAGCCAAGGGGATGCGCCGAGGGGNCGCAATAATCGCACGCNGTGCGCANGNCAGNCNGNTTTACAGTTCCAACGTTTCNGGATCGGTGCCGCTGGCGATCAGGTCNCGGAACCAGTTGGGCTGGCGGCCCTTGCCGGTCCATGTCTGGCTGGGNTCTTCGGGGTTGGCGTATTTCGCNGCNGCTTTCGCGGCTTTGCCCTTTTTCGCACNGCCGGATACTTCATCCAGCGAGAACCCGTATTCGGCGGCTGCTTTTTCAGCGGCTTTGCGGGCTTCTACGCGGTCGCGTTCATATGCGTTNTTAATCGCCATCTTCACGTCTTCCAAATGCTGTTCCAGCTGTTTGTGGGACATTGTGCTTAGATCAATACTCATTCTCGCTCATTCCTTTGTCGAAAAGCCAATTAATGCTTTACGCCAAAAGAATGAACAAACAAAGAGTTTTTGAANTGGNCGCTATTTATTCGGCGGCCACAGTTTCGGGATCGGCGAGNGTGACGATGTCTGCCATAATTGTATTCAATTCAAAGTCTTTCGGCGTGTAAACGCGGGCGACTCCCATNGCGCGCAATCTTTTGGCGTCTTCTTCTGGAATAATACCACCNACGATTACGGGAATGTGATCCANTCCGGCGGCGCGCATTTGTTTCATTAAATCCTCGACCAATGGAATATGNGATCCCGAAAGAATCGAAAGCCCGACAACGTGATGTTCTCCTTCAGCGGCGGCGGAAACAATTTCCGACGGCGTCAGGCGAATACCCTCATAGGCAATTTCCATGCCGCAATCGCGGGCGCGNACGGCGATCTGTTCNGCNCCGTTCGAATGCCCGTCNANNCCCGGTTTCCCGACAAGNAAGCTCANCCGGCGGCCCAGACGNGTNCTGACGGCATCCACGGCGTCGCGCAGGTCGTCCAGCCCCTCGGTCTTGTTTGACCGGCCCGAAGCAACNCCTGTTGGCCCACGGTATTCGCCGTGCACGCTGCGCATCTGTTCGGCCCATTCGCCGGTGGTAACCCCCGCCTTGGCGGCGGCGATNGANGGCTCCATNACNTTGCGNCCTTCGGCNGCGGCGGCGCGCAGATCGGCCAGCGCCTTGTCCACGGCGGCCTGATCACGGCTGTCGCGCCATGCGTTCAGACGGTTGATCTGGTCGGCCTCGACCGCGGGGTCNACGACCNTGATGCCGCCATCNCCCGTCATCAGCGGCGAGGGTTCGCCCTGTTGCCANTTGTTCACGCCCACNACGATNGTCTCGCCNGCNTCGATNCGGCCCAGACGGTCNGCGTTGCTTTCGACCANACGNGANTTCATATANTCAATCGCCGAAATCGCGCCGCCCATATCGTCAAGGTTCGCCAGTTCNGCCCGTGCGCCCTCTTTCAGCGCTTCGACCTTGCGGTCCACNGCNGGGTTGCCNTCGAACAGGTCGTCNAACTCCANCAGGTCGGTCTCGTAGGCCATGATCTGCTGCATCCGCATCGACCATTGCTGGTCCCACGGGCGCGGCAGGCCNAGNGCTTCGTTCCACGCGGGCAGCTGCACGGCGCGGGCGCGGGCGTTCTTTGACAGNGTNACCGCNAGCATCTCGATCAGGATGCGGTAGACGTTGTTTTCGGGNTGCTGTTCGGTCAGNCCAAGNGANTTNACCTGCACCCCATAGCGGAAGCGGCGNTATTTCGGGTCTTCNACGCCATAGCGGTCGCGGCAGATTTCNTCCCACAGGTCGCCAAAGGCGCGCATCTTGCACATCTCGGTGACAAAGCGGATGCCCGCGTTCACAAAGAAAGAGATCCGCCCCACCAGCATGGGGAAGTCCTCTTCGGGGACGCGGGGNCGCAGGGCGTCCAGTACGGCGGTGGCGGTGGCAAGGGCAAAGGCCAGCTCTTGCTCGGGCGTGGCACCNGCCTCTTGCAGGTGGTAGGAACAGACGTTCATNGGGTTCCACTTGGGCACGTTGGTATAGCAATACTCGGCCACATCCGCGATCATCTTGAGNGANGGGGCNGGCGGGCAGATATAGGTGCCACGCGACAGGTATTCCTTGATCAGGTCGTTCTGCACGGTGCCTTGCAGCTTGGACACATCCGCGCCCTGTTCCTCGGCCACAGCAATATACAGCGCCAGCAGCCACGGCGCGGTGGCGTTGATCGTCATCGAGGTGTTCATCTGCTCAAGCGGGATATCCTTGAACAGGCTGCGCATATCGCCCANATGCGCCACGGGCACGCCCACTTTGCCGACTTCGCCGCGCGACAGGATGTGATCGCTGTCATATCCGGTCTGGGTGGGCAGGTCGAAGGCGACCGACAGGCCGGTCTGCCCTTTCAAAAGGTTCGCGCGATACAGCGCATTGGATGCCTCGGCGGTGGAGTGTCCGGCGTAGGTGCGGATCAGCCAGGGGCGGTCTTTTTGCGGTTGCGACATGGGGCGGCCTTTCGTGAATCGAATGGGTAATATTCTTGCGCTGGTCGATTGATACGTGAAATAATCAGGCGCTGTCAATTCGCTGCATTGCGGCATGGGCGAAAGCCGCTGCGTTACGGTCGCGTGTGCCTTGCCTAGGGGTGCCCTATGTGTGGTTGACTGTTTTATGTTGCCCAGACAGCGCGGGTCCTGCAAGGGTTGGGCGATGACGCAAACGATTGAACTTCCCGTCTGGCTTTTCGCGGTGATCCTGCTGTTCGCGGCTGTGACCGCGCTTAGCCATTTNNTGTTGCCCTCGGTCCGGTGGTTCTTTCGCAGACGGCTGGAGAAAGCTGTCGCNCAGCTGAACACGCGGCTGACCCGCCCGATTGAACCGTTCAANCTGGCGCGNCGGCACGATATGATCCAGCGGNTGATCTATGACCCGCAGATCAGTCAGGCGATNGTNGATCACGCGCGCGCCGAAGGNATCCCCGAGAACGTCGCCTCCGAACAGGCGCGCCGCTATGCCCGCGAGATCGTCCCGAGTTTTAGCGCCTTTGCTTATTTCAGCTTTGGCATCCGGCTGGCGCGGTTTCTGGCGAATGCGCTGTATGATGTGCGCACCGGATCGCGCAACGACGCGGTGATCGAAGCTATCCCGTCAGACGCCACGGTCATCTTCGTGATGAACCACCGTAGCAACATGGACTACGTGCTGGTGACCTACCTCGCGGGGGAGGCGTCGGCGCTCAGCTATGCTGTGGGGGAATGGGCGCGTGTCTGGCCGCTTAGCCGGTTGATCCGGTCGATGGGGGCGTATTTCATCCGGCGCAAGTCGCGCGGTGCGCTGTATCGCAAGGTCTTGGCCCGCTATGTGCAGATGGCGACCGAAGGCGGGGTGACCCAGGCGATCTTCCCCGAGGGCGGGTTGAGCCTGAACGGCAAGTTGATGCCGCCCAAGATGGGGCTGCTTGGCTATGTGCTTGAGGCAGAGTTGAAGGACCGCGATGTCGTCTTTGTGCCGGTGGCGATCAACTATGACCGCGTGCTGGAAGACCGCGTGTTGATTGCTGCGGACGCGGCAGGCACCCGCCGGTTCGATGCGCAAATCTCGGTCATTTTGAAATTCATTGTTCGCAAGATCTGGCTGCGTATGCGCGGCAAATTCCTGCGCTTCGGCGAGGCTGTGGTCGTGTTCGGCACGCCGGTACATTTGCGCGACTATGGCGACGCGCCGAATGTGGACGGGCTGGCGCAGGATCTGATGGGGCGGATCGAACACGAGATGCCGCTGCTGTTCGTGCCCTTGCTGGCGCGGGTGCTGCTGCTGGCGGAAAAGCCGCTGGATGGCGTCGCGCTCGAACAGGAAATGCAAGGCATGGCCGCGCGGGCCTCTGACGAGGCTTCGGTTGTGGCGCAGGACTTCTCCGCCAATGTCGCCACAGCACGCGATCATCTGGTGCAGCGCGGGATGATCGCGGCGTCGGATCGTGGCTATGCCCCCGTCGACGGGCAACGCCCCGCCTTGCGCTTCTACGCCAACTCTATCGCCCATTTCTTTGACAGATAGGTCACACAAGCGAAACTACTGCCGAAATTGCTGCGGCTGCAAAGTCATAAAATTACAATTACAGGTCAAATGGTGTTGCATTGTTGCGCGAAGGGTCATATTCCACCAGTAGACGCCGCGATTCTGCACTGCGGCACAAACCTATTCTGACTGTGGAGACCGACATGGCCTTGGACACGAATATCGCGCAATACGACGCACCGGAAAAAGACCTTTACGAGATCGGGGAAATCCCGCCGATGGGCTACGTTCCAAAGCAGATGTACGCATGGACCATCCGCAAGGAACGCCACGGGAACCCCAATACCGCGATGCTCGAAGAGGTCGTGGACGTGCCGACGCTCGACAGTCACGAGGTGCTTGTCCTCGTGATGGCGGCGGGTGTGAACTATAACGGTGTCTGGGCTGCCTTGGGCAAACCCATCAGCCCCTTCGACGGCCACAAGCAGCCCTTCCACATTGCGGGCTCTGACGCATCGGGCATCGTCTGGGCGGTTGGCGACAAGGTAAAACGCTGGAAGGTCGGCGACGAAGTCGTGATCCATTGCAACCAGGATGACGGCGACGATGAAGAGTGCAACGGCGGCGATCCGATGTATTCCCCCAGCCAGCGTATCTGGGGCTACGAGACCCCAGACGGATCCTTCGCCCAGTTCACCAACGTGCAGGCGCAGCAGCTGATGCCACGCCCCAAGCACCTGACATGGGAAGAGGCCGCGTGCTACACGCTGACGCTGGCCACGGCCTACCGGATGCTGTTCGGCCACGAGCCTCATGACCTGAAACCGGGCCAGAACGTTCTGGTCTGGGGCGCCTCGGGCGGTCTGGGGTCCTATGCGATCCAGCTGATCAACACCGCTGGCGCGAATGCGATTGGCGTGATCTCGGACGAATCCAAGCGTGACTTTGTGATGGATCTGGGCGCCAAGGGCGTTCTGAACCGCAAGGACTTCAACTGCTGGGGCCAGATGCCCACCGTGAACACGCCTGAATATGCGGCTTGGTTCAAAGAGGCGCGCAAGTTCGGTGCCGCGATCTGGGAGATTACAGGCAAGGGCGTGAACGTCGACATGGTGTTTGAACACCCCGGCGAGGCGACCTTCCCTGTTTCCACCTTCGTCTGCAAAAAGGGCGGCATGGTCGTGATCTGCGCGGGGACTTCGGGTTTCAACCTGACCTTCGACGTGCGTTATATGTGGATGCACCAGAAGCGTTTGCAGGGCAGCCACTTTGCCCACCTCAAGCAGGCGTCGGCCGCCAACAAACTGATGGTAGAGCGCCGTCTTGATCCGTGCATGTCCGAAGTGTTCGCCTGGGCCGATCTGCCCGACGCGCATATGAAGATGATGGCGAACGAGCACAAGCCGGGCAACATGTCGGTACTGGTGCAATCGCCCAAGACCGGCCTGCGCACGCTCGAAGACGCGCTGGACGCGAAAAAATAAGTCGGTGGCCCCCGTTCAGGGGGCGTTGACAACCAACTGACCAGACACCCGCGCACCAGTCCATCGGTGCGCGGGTGTTGTCGTATTTGGCATCACGCGGCGGTTTGGCACGGGCTGATTGCGCGAATAGCGGCGATGCCATCTGGCCCCCGGTGCCGCGCTGAATTAGGGTCGCGCCATGACAGTACCTGCCCTTACCTATTCCGCCGATCAGGCGGCTGCCTTTGACAGCGTGACCGAGATGTTGCGCCATGCGGGCATCGATCTGGATGACAACCTGCTGATGCCCCCTGCGGGTGGGGCGGACCAAGTGCTGGCGGTAACCGGCAAGGCGGGGTCGGGCAAAACACTGCTGCTGGCAGAACTGTACAAGGCGCTGGAAAATGCCGGCGTCGACATCGTTTCCGGCGATTACGAGCGCAAGAAGAAAGACAAGCGCACCCTTGCCATTCTGGCACCCACCAACAAGGCGGCATCGGTCCTGCGGCTGCGCGGTGTGCCCGCGACGACGATCCACCGCATCCTCTATACGCCTGTCTATGACCCCGAATACGAACGCATCGCGGAATGGCTGGCGGGCAGCGGTGAACGCCCGGTGATCGAGGGGATGAACGAAGTCTCGCTGGACCGCGCCTTCGCGTTCTACGAGAACAACAAATCCATTCCCGGTGCCTTGGCCGCTGCGGGTCTGCGCGGCAGCGATTTCATCACCGGATGGAAGCGTCGCGAGGAACCGCTGGATATCGGGTTTGTTGATGAAAGTTCGATGCTGGATGACAAGCAGTTCGAGGATCTGAAAGAGATCTTCCCGACGTTGCTGCTGTTTGGCGATCCGGCGCAGTTGGCCCCGGTGGGGCAGTCGGGCACGATGGTGTTTGAAAAGCTGCCCAAGGAACGGGTGCTGAACCTTAGCCGAATTCACCGGCAGCAGGCCGACAACCCGATCCTTGATCTGGCCCATGCGCTTGCCGACCCTGACCTGAGCTTTGAACAGTTCGAGCGTATGGTCGAAGACGCGTCAAAGAAGGACGACCGTGTCGTCTGGGGCCAGCGGGTAGAAGTGGACTTGATGGCGCGGTCGCCCGTGCTGGTCTGGCGCAATGCCACGCGCATCCGGCTGATCAACGCGTTCCGGTCGGTCTATGGCGCGCCCGAAGACGCGCTGCTGGAGGGGGAGCCGCTGATCTGCGACGGGATCGAGCTGCCGTTGAAACACCGCAAGAAACGGCTCGATCTTGAAGCGCGCGGCCTGATCAAGGGTGCGCAGGTCGTCTATCTGGGGGCAGGGCGCAAGCCGGGCTTTAGCCGCCTGCATGTGATGGGCGCGGAAGACCCGCAAATCTCTGCCGCGTCGATCGTGAAGATCGAAAAACCGGACGAGGAAGAACCCTTTATCCCCTTTGCCGCGCGCATGGGAGCGACGTTTTTGCATGGGGCGGCGGTGACGATCCATAAGGCGCAGGGCAGCCAGTGGGACACGGTGCAGGTCTTTGCGCCTGACCTTTATGCAGCGGCGCGGATGGGCCGGTCAGAGGCGGGGCAACCGCTGTGGAAGCGGCTGGCCTATGTGGCGATCACCCGCGCGCAAGAGCGGTTGATCTGGGTCGTGCGNAACCGCCTGTCGAAACCGTCCGGAATGCTGCGGGTGGATGATCTGCGCGCGGCCCCTGCCGCCCCGCTGAGCCTTGAGNCNCAGACGGATGANCCNGCCTAGCGGCGCAGCGCCGCAAAAAGGCTAGAGGCCCCCCAGCCCGCCGCGATGGCAATCGCCAGCGACAGCAGCCCGTAGACCAGCGCNTTTTCCCGCGACAGGTTGAACAGCCAGCGTTCCAGCCCGACCTTGCGCACGTCGATCAACGTCCCGTATTGCGCCACGACGGACCCGTTGCGGGTCAGGAAAATGCGGGTGTTGTAATCGCCCTCGATCAAGGANGCGGGCAGCTGCACCGTCGCGCGGAACAGGGTCTGTTCGTCCACGGTCACGCCTTNCTCGTCCAGTTGNTACTGGTTCGCCTTGCTGCGGATGCGCACAAGCGCGTCCGAGAAGGCGGCGGAATCCTCGATATTCATCGGCGCACCGACCGACCGGATCGCCCGCGGGACAGAGANTTTATAGCGCAGGTCCTCGGTNCGGTTCAGCACGTCCTGCAAGGGGCCACTGGTGGCGACGGCATAGAAGCTGGGGGCACGGTCGACCTCNACGGCGGCGGTGTTCACCCAGATGCCAAAGGTCTTTTCCTTGCGCCGCACCGTGACCGGGGCCGACGGGCCGGACACNGTNACCACGACCTCAAGCTCGGGGCCTTCGGGGATNGGCGNCTCGCGTTTGACGGCCCCGAAGATGATGATCTCGGACCCGTTGAAATTGGTGGAGATAGAGACTTCGCTTTGGTTCAGGCCCAGCACAATCGCCTCNTCCGCGGTGGCGGAGAAAGACAGGCAGGCCAGCGCTGCCACCAAAAGGGCACGCAGACGGATCATGANGTGAACCCGACGGAATAAAGCTCTGCCGGTTGCAGCAACAGTTCCAGCGCCAGCTTGCCGCAGACGACCAGCACCAGAAGNGCAAGCAGGATCCGCAGCTGTTCCGCCTTGAGCTTGGTGCCAAGGCTGGTCCCGAACTGCGCGCCGATCACCCCGCCGATCANCAGCAGCACGGCCAGTACGATGTCGACGGTATAGTTGGTGGTGGCGTGNAGCATCGTGGTAAACGCGGCGACAAAGATGATCTGGAACANCGANGTCCCNACAACCACCTTGGTCGGCATCCCCAGCAGATAGATCATCGCCGGCACCATGATAAAGCCGCCGCCCACGCCCATGATCGCGGCCAAAAGCCCNACAAACGCCCCGACCAGCAGCGGTGGNATGACCGAGATATAAAGCCCCGTGACCCGAAAGCGCATCTTGAACGGCAGCTTCTGGATCCACGTGTGTTTCTTGCGCGGGGGGCGTTTGCCGCTGCGGGTCTTGTACATCGCATTCAGCGATTCAATCAGCATCAGCCCACCGATGATGCCAAGGAAAACGACATAGCACAGGTTGACCAGCAGATCGACCTGACCCAGCGATTTGAGGTAGTTGAAGATGGTGACNCCNGCCGCGGCCCCGACCAGCCCGCCCGCCAGCAGCACGCTGCCCATGCGCAGATCCACCGTCTTGCGTTTCAGATGCACCAGCAGCGCCGAGAAGGANGAGGCAACGATCTGGTTCGCGCCNGTNGCCACAGCGACCGCAGGGGGAATGCCGATAAAGAAAAGCAACGGCGTGATCAGAAATCCGCCCCCGACGCCGAACATGCCGGATAGAACGCCCACGATACCGCCCAACCCCAAAAGGAGAAACGCGTTGACCGACAGCTCGGCAATGGGCAGGTAAATTTGCATAGAAGCAGTTAGACCGATCCAAAGGTTGAAATCAATCGTGGATGCTGCGCCGCCGCAATTTGCGACGGCGCGGGGNNCGTTAACGCTCTTTGACGTAGGGCTCGCCNCCGGCACGGGGTGGGATCGCCTTGCCGACAAAGCCCGCGAGGATGATCACGGTNATCACATAGGGCAGNGCGGCCAGCAATTGNCCCTGAACCTTGAAGTTCACCAATGCCTCGATCACGTCGGGGCGGGTTTCCAGCGCGCCGAACAGGCCGAACAGCAGCGTGGCCCACAGCGCGTACCACGGGCGCCACTTGGCAAAGATCAGTGCCGCCAGCGCGATATAGCCGCGGCCTGCGGACATATCCTTGATGAANCCGGCCTGCAGCGCCGTGCTGAGGTAGGCACCGGCAATACCNCAAAGCACGCCACAGATCAGCACCGCGGCATAGCGCAGCCCGATNACGGAAACCCCTGCGGTATCCACCGCNGCGGGGTTTTCGCCCACAGCGCGCAGACGCAGGCCAAAGCGNGTCCGATACAGCAGCCACCATGTCGCAGGNACCGCGAGGAANGCGAGGTAGACAAGGATCGANTGGCCCGAGATCAGCTCGGCATAGAGCGGGCCGATGATCGGGGTCTGGGCGATGTCATCGGCAAAGGGCAGGGTGATCGGATTGAACCGCGCCCCGCCGATCAGCGACGGCGTGCGACCGCCTTGCTGGAACCAGTCCTGCGCGATCAGCACCGTCAGACCGGCGGCAAGAAAGTTGATCGCGACGCCGGAAATCAGCTGGTTGCCGCGGAAGGTGATGGAGGCAAGCCCGTGCAGCAGGCTCAGCGCCATCGACGCGGCGATGCCGGCCAGCAACCCCAGCCAGACGTTCCCCGTCAGCGACGCCACGGCCGCCGAAAAGAACGCCGCCGCCAGCATCTTGCCATCAAGGCCGATGTCGAAAATACCGGCGCGTTCGGAAAACAGACCGGCAAGGCAGGCCAGCAGCAGCGGTGTGGCAAGGCGCACGGTGCTGTCGAACAGTTGGATGAGCGTGATATAATCCATTATTCAGCAGGCTCCACCGGTTTGCGTTCGGGCTTGGGGGCCCGTGCGGCGCGCAGCGCCAGAAAGATTTTCTCGAGCGGCATACGCACCATGTTATCCAGCGCTCCGGTAAAGAGGATCACCAGCGCCTGAATGACGACGATCAGCTCGCGCGGGATCGAGGTCCAGAGCGCCAGTTCAGCACCGCCCTGATAGAGGAACCCGAACAGGATCGCGGCAAGGAAAACGCCCAAAGGGTGGCTGCGGCCCATCAGCGCCACAGCGATCCCGATAAAGCCCGCGCCTTCGGTCGCGTTCAGCACCAGCCGTTCGGCTTCGCCCATGACGTTGTTGATCGCCATCATGCCCGCCAAACCACCCGAGATGATCATCGCGATCATCGTGATCTTGACCGGAGAGATACCGGCGTATTTCGCGGCCGATTCCGAATGGCCATAGGCGCGGATCTCATACCCCAGCCGCGTGCGCCAGATCAGCACCCACAGGAAGATACAGGCCGCAACTGCCACCAGAAGCGAGATATTGGCGGGCGCGGCCTTGGAAAACTCGATCCCCAGCGGGGCAAGGATATCATGTAGCGTCGGCAGTTTGGTCGCGTCAGGAAAACGCGCCGTTGCGGGATCCATGCTGCCTTGGGGGCGCAGCATGTTGACCAGAATATAGTTCAGCACCGCCGCCGCAATAAAGTTGAACATGATCGTGGTGATCACGATATGGCTGCCCCGTTTGGCCTGCAGGAACGCGGGGATCGCGGCCCAGGCGGCACCGAACACGGCAGCCATCGCNGCNGCACCGATCAGGGCCAGCGACCAATGGGGCCACGGGATATACAGACAGGCCAGCGCCACGCCCAAACCGCCCAGCATCGCCTGGCCTTCNCCACCGATATTGAANAGCCGCGCGTGAAAGGCGATGGCAACGCAAAGGCCGGTGAACATGAAGTTCGTGGCGTAATACAGCGTATAGCCCCAGCCATAGGTGCTGCCCAATGCGCCGGACACCATCAGTTTGACGGCCGCAACGGGGTCTTCCCCGATGCCCAGAATGACCAGCGCCGACAGGATCGCTGCCAGCAATAGCGAAATCAAAGGCACGAGGACGACCTCGGCCCATTTTGGCATTACGTCCATGTTACACTTCCTTATGCGGATCGCCGCCCGCATGGGCCAGATTGTCTTCGATNTCTTCGATGGAATGGGGCGCATCGGTATCGGTGATGCCCGCCATCAGCAAGCCCAGTTCCTTTTCATCGGTCTGGCTGGCGTCGCGGATGCCCATGACCTGACCGTCGAACATGACAGCCACCCGGTCGCTGAGTGCNAGAATCTCTTCCAGCTCGACCGAGACCAGCAGGATCGCCTTGCCCTGATCGCGCAGGGCNACGATCTGTTCGTGGATGAATTCGATCGCGCCGATATCCACGCCACGGGTCGGNTGGCCGATCAGCAGCAGGTCGGGGTTGCGTTCGATCTCGCGCGCTAGAACGATCTTTTGCTGGTTCCCGCCGGAAAAGTTCTTGGCCGCCAGTTTGGGGTTTGGCGGACGCACGTCGAAACGTTCCATCTTTTCAACGGTGTCGGCCTTGATCGCGGCGTTATCCATCAACATGCCGCTGCGGTAGGCAGGGTCTTTGTGATAGCCGAAGGCGGTGTTTTCCCACGCCTGATACTCCATGATCAGACCTTCGCGCTGGCGGTCTTCGGGGACATGGGCGATGCCGTGGTTGCGGCGGGATTGGCCGTCGGATTTGTTGCCGGTCAGGTCCAGTGCCGTGCCATTGACGCGCACGCTGCCCTTGCCGGTCTGGTATCCGCCCAGAACCTCAAGCAGTTCGGACTGGCCATTGCCGGCCACGCCTGCAACCCCAAGGATTTCGCCCGCGCGAACTTGCAGATCGATGCCGCGCAGACGCTCGACGCCCTTGTCATCAACGACGCGCAGCCCTTCGACATCCAGAATGACCGGGCCGGGGGCCGCGGGTTTCTTGTCGACACGCAGCAGTACCTTGCGGCCGACCATCAGCTCCGCCAGTTCGGCGGGCGAGGTNTCGGCGGTCTTGACGGTNGCGGTCATCTCGCCGCGGCGCATGACCGATACGGTGTCCGTCGTCTCCATGATCTCGCGCAGCTTGTGGGTGATCAGGATGATCGTCTTCCCTTCGGANCGCAGACGCCCGAGGATGCGGAACAGCTGGTCCGCCTCGGCTGGGGTCAGCACGCCCGTGGGCTCATCCAGAATNAGGATATCGGCCTGACGATACAGCGCCTTNAGGATTTCCACCCGTTGCTGCATGCCGACGCCGATGTCTTGCACCAGCGCGTCGGGATCGACCTTNAGNCCGTAGTCATCGGCCAGCTTCATCAGCGATTTGCGCGCCTTGGCCAGTGATGGCTTCAACAGCCGCCCGTCTTCGGCACCCAGNATGATGTTTTCCAGGACCGTGAAATTTTCAACCAGTTTGAAGTGCTGGAACACCATCCCGATGCCTGCAGCAATCGCGGCCTGGCTGTCAGGGATGTCGGTCTTTTTACCGGCGATAAAGATGTCGCCTTTGTCGGCTTTGTAGAATCCGTAAAGGATCGACATCAGCGTCGATTTGCCCGCGCCGTTTTCCCCGATGATCCCATGGATCGTGCCGGGCATGACGCGGATAGAGATGTCTTTATTGGCCTGTACCGGACCAAAGGCCTTGGAGATGCCTTTCAGCTCGATCGCCGGAGCGGCAGTTTCCTGCCGCTCCGTATGTGTTGCAGTGCTCACGCTTAGAAGCTCAGGCTCGGGCAGCTGTCGTCGGACATGTAGTCATGTACCTCAAGCGACCCGTCTGCGATCTTGGCTGCTGCTTCATCCACAGCGGCCTGCATTTCAGCGGTAACCAGTGCCTTGTTGTGTTCGTCAATCGCGACGCCNACGCCTTCGTTGCCAACGCCCATGACGTTAAAGCCTTTTTCCATGCCGGGNCCATCGGACATCGCGTCAAACACAGCGTTGTCCACGCGTTTGATCATCGAGGTCAGGACTTTGCCCGGGTGCAGGTGGTTCTGGTTGCTGTCCACGCCGATCGACAGGATGTCTTCGTCCGCTGCGGTTTGCAGAACGCCAACGCCTGTGCCGCCCGCGGCTGCATAGACAACATCAGCACCCTGGCTGATCTGCGCTTTGGTCAGTTCGGACCCTTTTACGGGGTCGTTCCATGCGGCAGGGGTCGAACCGGTCATGTTCGAGATCACGGTCGCGTCGGGGTTCACGGCCAGAACACCTTGGGCGTAGCCGCAGGCGAATTTGCGGATCAGGGGGATGTCCATGCCGCCGATGAANCCGACAGTGTTGGANTCNGAGGCCATCGCCGCCATCATNCCGACCAGATAGGANCCTTCGTGTTCGTTGAAGACNACGGAACGGACGTTGGGTGCGTCGACAACCATGTCGATGATGACAAAATCGGTATCAGGGTAATCGCCNGCAACCTGACCAAGCGCATCACCAAAGGCAAAGCCGGTCATCACGATAGGGTTGGAGCCCGCTTCGGCGAAACGGCGCAGCGCCTGTTCACGCTGTGCTTCGGACTGCAGTTCGATCTCGCGGAAGCTTTCACCGGTCTCTTCGGCCCAGCGTTGCGCGCCAGCAAAGGCGGCTTCGTTGAAGGATTTGTCGAATTTGCCGCCAAGGTCGAAGATCAGGGCGGGTTCGGCCAGAGCCGCACCGGCACTAAGAGCCGTGGCCGCAGCAGCGCCGAGGAATTTGGTCATAAGGGTCATGGAGTGTCTCCCGGTTTATTGTGTTGGGGCGCAAGCGCGAAGCCTTTGCCCGGTCGCAGTTCCGCGCTTGCGCCCGGTTCCGTCGATCAGATGTACGATACTGCGTAGCCCATGGGTAGGGTCAACCGGATTCTCAAGCGCTTGGGGATGATATTGCCTATTAACCGTGCGTAAACTGACGCGAAAGGATCAATGCATCAACGGATGGCGCATCTTTACGCTGATAATACCCGCGACGTGTGGCCGTCTGGTGAAACCCTGCGGATGTGTAAAGCGCGATGGCAGCGGTATTGTCAGCGGCGACCTCTAGGAAGGCGGTGTCGGCCTGCGCTTCAAGCCCGTCCATCCAGCGGTGCAGCAAGCGGCGGCCAATACCCTGACGTTGGGCTGCGGGATCAACGGCGAGGGTCAGCAGCTCTGCCTCTCCCGCGATGAGGCGGGTCAGGGCAAAGCCCTGCGGTTCCGCCAGATACGTCACGAAAGGGGAGGCCAGCAGATCGGCGATCTCTTGCGCCGTCCACGCACGGTCGTGCACGAAAGCGGCGGCGTGAATCCGCGCCATATCCTGCGGCGTCATGAAAAGATCGCGGGCGGTGTGTCGCGGGCCGGGGCGGCATCGGCGGGGCGCAGATACAGCGGGGCAGGGCGCGGGGTCTGGGTGCCAAGCTTCGTGGCGGCAATGCGTGCCGTTGCCTCTGCCACGGGCATACGAGGGGGCAAGGCGGTGCCGTTNCAAAGTGCTGCGATCATATCGGCCTGATGACCNACACAGACGGGATCGGCGCGCGAGGGCACCGAAGGCAGATCATCCANCCCACACATCACAGGGNCGCGGTCNTCCATNGTGCCGAACACCTGNACGAACAGCTTGTCCTGCCGCGCATCGATGCTGCTGATGACAACGCCATCATGCCCGAAGGCCAGCGCCTGAAGATGCGAAATCCCTATCGCGGGCACCCCAAGGCCAAGCGCGAGCCCGCGCGCGGCCGAGACCGCGATGCGGATACCGGTGAAGTTCCCCGGCCCGATGCCGACGCCAATCGCTGTCAGATCGCTATAGGCCACATCTGCGCCGGCCAGCACCTCGGCACATAGGCCAAGCAGCCGTTCGCCCTGACCCTTGTTCATCGGTTCCTCGACGCTGGCGATGATCTGGTCGCCCGACAGCAAAGCGGCCGCACAATGTGCGGCCGATGTATCAAACGCCAGGAGAAGAGGCGTCTTAGGCAACCGGGCGTACCTCGGTTACTTCGGGGATGTAGTGGCGCAGCAGGTTCTCGATGCCCATTTTCAACGTCAATGTGGACGATGGGCAGCCCGCGCAGGCCCCTTGCATGTGCAGATAGACAACGCCGCGCTCGAACCCGTGGAAGGTGATGTCACCGCCGTCCTGTGCCACGGCAGGGCGCACGCGGCTGTCCAGCAATTCCTTGATCTGGCCGACGATCGCACCGTCTTCGCCCGTATGCTCCGCATGGCCCGATGCGTGGTCATGGCCGGTTTCCATCACGGGAAGACCGGATTGAAAATGCTCCATAATCGCGCCAAGCAGGGCGGGTTTCAGGTGGTCCCATTCGATCCCGTCAGCTTTGGTGATGGTCACGAAATCGGTGCCGAAGAACACGCCGGTCACGCCTTCGACAGCGAACAGACGCGTGGCCAAAGGCGAGGCGCTGGCGGCTTCGGGGGCGGGGAAATCGGCGGTGCCCATCTCTAGCACGGTCTGACCCGGCAGGAATTTCAACGTTGCGGGGTTGGGCGTGGATTCGGTCTGAATAAACATCACATGCTCCTGAAAGGGTTGATGCAGATATGCGACCTGAACGCGCGCAAGTCAAGGTTTGGAACGATTCTAAGTTTGCGACGGCCTGCGGTGCCGCCTCAGGTGATCATCTCGAGCCGTTCTTTGCTCATGTCACCGGGAACGATGGTGATCGGCACCGGCAGCGAGCCTGCGTTGCGGGAAAGCTGGGTCACCAAGGGGCCGGGGCCAGATTTCTTGTCGGTGCCCGCGCCAAGGACCAGCACGCCGACTTCGGGGTCATCGGCCAGCTGGTTGATGATCTCGTCCACGATCACACCTTCGCGAATGACCAGCGCGGGCTCCACGTTCAGCCGGTCGCGCATCCATTTGGCGAAGACCTCGAAATGCACCTCGATCCGCTCGCGGGCTTCTTCGCGCATGACCTCGGCCACACCGATCCAGTGATTGAATTCGTCAGGCGGGATGACCGACAGCACCACCACCCCGCCGCCAGAGTTGGACGCCCGCATCGCGGCAAATCGCATGGCGTTCAGGCATTCGCGGCTGTCATCCAGCACAACCATAAATTTACGCATAGCATCCTCCTGTTGAACGGCGGGGGGCGGGGTCAGCCACGGTCAGAGGCCGCCCAATCCCAATACATCTCGCGCACGCGGCGGGTCA